>CAYMFI010000052.1:0-4938 GCA_964389855.1 uncultured Methanosarcinales archaeon | reverse complement strand
TGCAACAATAGACAAAAAGCTTGCAGACTGGGTTAATTCCCAGCTTAAGGATAATGTTAAATACAGGAACAAATCGCATCTTATTGAGATAGCTCTACAGATTCTAAGAAAAGAGGGGGAAAAAAACAGATAAAATGCCTTTGTTCAATAAAAAAAAAGTTTGTTCTTATGAAATAATAAGAGAAGGTGATGAGATAATACTTAAGATACGCTGTGAGGGCTGCTCTTTTTCACCTTCTTTAGAGGATAACCCCCAATGCATGTCAAGCACAATAACCAAGCTGGTTGAGATGGGGCCTGTTACAAAGATAATATTTTCTCAAAAAAGAGACTATGAATATGATTTTGACCAGACACAACTTCTTGTAGACATAGCCAAGATTTACAAAAAACTTGCCAAGCAAAAGAAGCTTTTTGATTATAATAATCTTGGCTCAGATGCCGGCTGTGTAAAATGCTCTAATACAAGGTATATGCAGATACAAAATATAATATTTAACATGCTTAAAAGCGATCCATTAGGAGCTTATGTTGAGGTAAAGAGGCTTTTAAGAAGGGAAAAAATAAACCTTGATAATGCAACAAGCGAGGAGTGCATCCGCTGCGGAGAAAAGTTTAGCTCCATGCTTAAATACATTTTTGATCTCCTAGACAAAACAAGATTGATATCCCTTGCCAGGCCGCATATTGCAGGATTTAGATTAGGGGATAGGGAATGTTATAGGCAGATATTCACTCCATCAATAAAACCTGATTTTATGTTTACAAAGCTAATGGCAGCATATCCTTCTGATGGCGAGGAGCTTGCAAGCTACATGCTTGGAGAGAATGAGGTAACAATCTTCAATGTTCCAGACAACATACTTTATCTTTACCATATCCTGCCACCTGAATTTAAGATATCTGAAGAAAAATATGACCTGCTTGACCAGGCAAGGAAAATCATCTCAGAATATCAGCCAAAGGAGTCAGAGTTTGTTAATCCAGAGCGCATGAGGCAGGTGTTTTACAATATTGGCCATGATTTGATAGAAGACCTTGCAGAGCATAACAATGTAAAGATGAAGTCAAGTGAACTGGATGAGCTGACAAACATTCTGGTAAGATATACTGTTGGTTTTGGATTAATAGAAGTTTTGCTTAGAGACGAGAAGGTTCAGGATATAACTATAAACAGTCCAATGGGGCGAACCCCTATGTTTATTGTTCATCAGGATTTTGGTGAATGCATGACAAATATCATCCCGACAAGGACAGAGTCAGAGTCATGGGCATCAAAATTAAGAATGCTGTCCGGAAGGCCGCTGGATGAGGCAAACCCAATACTTGACACAGAGCTTATAATACCTGGAGCAAGGGCAAGAGTTGCTGTTATATCTGCTCCATTAAATCCTTCTGGTTTGGCATATGCATTCAGGCGCCATAGGGACAAGCCATGGACACTCCCACTATTTATGAAGAACCGTATGATATCACCTCTTGCAGCTGGATTGATAAGTTTTATTGTTGACGGATCAAGAACAGTACTTGTTGCAGGAACAAGGTCTGCTGGAAAAACAAGTCTTCTTGGAGCTGTAATGACAGAAATCATGAGAAAATACCGAATAATAACAATAGAAGATACATTAGAGCTTCCAGTGAGTTCATTAAGAGCACTTGGTTATAATATTCAATCAATGAAGGTAGCATCTGCCATGACCAAAGGCACTACAGAGGTTTCTGCTGACGAAGGAATAAGAACAACATTAAGGATGGGTGATTCATGCCTGATAGTTGGAGAAGTAAGAAGTACAGAAGCATCTGCTTTATATGAAGCAATGAGGGTCGGTGCACTTGCAAATGTTGTTGCAGGAACAATTCATGGCGACTCACCTTATGGTGTTTATGATAGGGTTGTTAATGATTTAAAAGTGCCAAAAACATCATTTAAGGCAACAGACATTATCATAGTTGCAAACCCAATAAAGAGTGCTGACGGTCTGCATAGGTGGAGGCGTGTAACACAGATTACAGAGGTAAGAAAGCATTGGGAGAATGATCCATTGCTTGAAAGTGGCTTCTCTGATCTTATGAAATATGATCCAAAAAATGATATGCTTGAGCCAAGCAAGGATGTTATAAATGGTGATTCAGATGTCCTTAAGGCAATTGCCGGAAATGTCAAGGAATGGGCATCTGACTGGGATGCTGTATGGGGCAATATAATGCTAAGGGCAAATATTAAAAAGATGCTGCTTGATTACTCATTAAAACTAAAAAAACCAGAACTGTTGGAAGCAGATTTTGTAATAAATGCAAATGACATTTTTCATAGACTATCTGATAAAGTAGATGAAGAAGTTGGGTTTTTGGATAGCAAGAAAATCCTTTCCGGATGGGAGGAATGGCTTAAACAACAGGTAAGAAAAAAACAAGTTAATTAGATTTGAGGAATTTTTATGGAAGAAGACCAGGATCTTAAAAAAATTTTATCTAAATACAAGCAAAAATTAAATGAAGAGCTTAATATCTCTCCAGAGGAGATCCCAAAAGAGGTAACCTCAATGGAATATGTTGAGTTTAAAAAAGATTTTCTTCCAAAAGAGCTCTCATTATATGAAAAATTATGCAACTCAAGTGAAAAAATACTAAAGCTTGCACCAGATAAAAAAACCGCAGATTTGCTGCAGGAGTCTATTGATATATGCCATTTAAATGTAACTCCAACTGGAACAGAGAGCTTTGCAATACTTATTCCTCTTGTAATATTAATCTTTGGAGGTCTTCTTAGTTTTTTTATATTTCAATCATTATTCTTTGTATTTTATTTTGTGGCAGTAGGCCTTATACTTATGGTTATTTTCAGGAAAATGCCAGAGTTTCTGGCTAATAACTGGCGTTTGAAAGCAAGCAACCAGATGGTTCAGTGCATATTTTATGTTGTCACATTTATGAGGCATACTTCCAGCCTTGAGGGTGCAATAGCATTTGCTGCACAGCATATTGCCCCTCCATTGTCACTTGACATGAAAAAGGTTTTGTGGGATGTTGAAACAGAAAAATATGAATCTATAAAGGAGTCTTTGGATGCATATCTTGAAACATGGAGAAAATGGAACATTGAGTTTATAGAATCATTTCATCTTGTTGAATCATCATTGTATGAACCTTCTGAAGACAGAAGATTAAGCCTGGTTGACAGGGCTTTGGATGTCATGCTTGAAGGCACTTATGAAAAGATGTTGCATTATGCCCATAACCTGCAGTCGCCAATACAAACATTGCATATGCTTGGAGTAATAATGCCTCTCCTTGGATTGGTGATTCTTCCATTAATGGTTAGTTTTATGGGAACAGTTAAATGGTATTACATAGCAGTTGTTTACAATGTAACATTGCCAATAGTTGTTTATTACATGGGTAAGAATATATTATCTAAAAGGCCCACTGGTTATGGTGAAACAGACATTTCACAATCAAATCCAGAATTAATGAAATACAAAAATATCATTATTAAGATAGGCAATTCTGAACTAAGAGTAAACCCATTATTTTTGAGTATATTCATCGGAGTAACATTGTTTATCATTGGGTTGCTTCCAATAATACTCCCCCTTGTTCCTGGCTTTGTTGACCCTGCACTTATAGCTGGTTTTAATTTTCTCGATTACCACACCAGTGTTGAAACAGAGGGAGCAATGGTTGGAAAAACAGTTGGCCCATTTGGTTTAGGGGCAGCTATTCTTAGCTTTGGCATAACCTTAGCTTTTGGGCTTGGAATAGGGATTTATTACAAATTAAGGTCAAAGAACCTCATTGAAATAAGGGAAAATACAAAAAAACTTGAAAATGAATTTGCCTCAGCACTGTTCCAGCTAGGCAACAGGCTTGGTGATGGGCTTCCTGCTGAGATTGCATTTGGCAAAGTAGCAGAAGTTATGAGAGATACAACATCTGGAAATTTTTTCAAAATAGTCAGCATAAACATAAGCAAGCTAGGTATGAGTGTCAAACAAGCTATATTCAATGAAAAATCAGGAGCAATACTATATTTTCCATCAAACATTATACAAAGTTCAATGAAAGTATTATTGCAGAGCATTAAGAAGGGGCCATTAATTGCAGCCCAGGCACTTGTCAATGTTTCACGCTATATAAAAGAAATTCATAGAGTTAATGAAAGATTAAGGGATTTGCTTGCAGATGTTATTTCCTCAATGAAATCACAGATATCGTTTATTGCGCCTGCAATAGCAGGAGTTGTTGTTGGAATAACTTCTATGGTCACTACAATACTCGGAAAACTTGGAACTCAGATGGAAGGCCTTCAGGCAGAATCTGGTGCAGGAATTGGAACTTCTACAGGGATGATGGGAATGTTTGGCGATGGAATGCCGACCTATTATTTTCAGATAATTGTTGGAATATATGTTATTCAGATGGTATATATCCTGACAATACTGGCAAATGGAATTGAAAACGGCTCTGATACACTTAATGAGCAATATCTTATAGGCCAGAACATGCTAAAAAGCACAATTCTTTATGTTTTTATTGCTTTCATTGTTACTTTATTGTTTAACCTGGTTGCAAGCACAATGATGTCTGGCTTTGCACCTGTTGCATAAAATAATATGCCTTTACACAAAAGAGTTCAAAAGCCTTACTTAGAATTACAACCTATTTTTTAAACCTGTTCATTAGTCTAGAGTGGCTGTTGTCAAAGATTTTGTTAACGTCATAGATGTTTTTGTCAATTTCGTCTCTATTTTTCGGTTTTTGCGGGAGTTCATCTTTTTCTTTGCTCTGCTCAGGGATTTTTTGCTCTGGTTGCTCTGACTTTTTTTCTGAGCAAGGCGCTTTCTTTAAATGCTCTACAGCATTAAAAATTCTTTCAAGATGTGCATTAATGCTTTTAATATTTTCCTCATTTTTTGATGTATAGTCATTAACAAAGAG
>CAYMFI010000051.1:0-4979 GCA_964389855.1 uncultured Methanosarcinales archaeon | reverse complement strand
GGGCTATCGCCTACAATATAATTTATTGTTTTTCAGGACTTTTTCAACGCAGCCAGGCTAACCAAAAGCTATATATAGAAGCAATATTTCAATGTTTTAGTTAAAAATTATAAAAAGAGGATTTAATTAATGACAAGGATTAATAAACTCATAATCAGGGGATTTAAGTCATTTGCAAAAAAAACAGAATTTATTTTCAGCAATAATTTTAACTGCGTTCTTGGTCCAAATGGCTCTGGCAAATCAAATGTAATGGATTCATTATGCTTTGTTCTTGGAAGGATGAGTTCAAAAAGCCTTAGAGCTGAAAAATCTGCAAACCTTATATACAATGGCGGAAAAAATGGAACCCCTTCTAAAAATGGGGAGGTGAGCATATACTTTGATAATTCTGATAAAATATTCCCGTCTAGCTTGCAAGAAGTCAAGATTACAAGGATTGTAAACAAAAATGGAGCAAGTGTTTACAAAATAAATGATGAAAGAAGAACAAGGCAACAGGTTCTTGATATGATGTCTGTTGCAGCAGTTGACCCAGAGGGCTATAACATAATCCTGCAGGGGGATATAAACAAATTTGTTGAGATGTCCCCTGAGCAAAGGAGATTGGTGGTTGAGGAGATAGCAGGAATTTCAATATACGAGGACAAAAAAAAGAAAGCGCTTAACGAGCTTGATAAGGTTGAGGGCAAGCTGAATGAGGCTGACATAATACTTGCGGAAAGGCAGACATACTTAAAGGAGCTGAAATCAGAGCGTGACCAGGCTTTAAAATATAAAAATATGAATGACAACATAAAGCAGAACAAGGCAACATACCTTAACATACAGGTGATAAAAAAAGAAGACAGCCAAAAAAAGTTTGAATCTGAGATTAGGGCATGCAGCGATAAAATAAAAGATATCCAAGACAAGATAAAGAACCTAAGGAAAACAGTTGCTGAAAAAAAGAATGAAATAAACAAGATAACAAAAGAAATCGAAGAAAAGGGTGAGAAAGAGCAGCTGGATATGCAGAAAAAGATTGAGCAGTTAAGGGTTGATACTGAAACAAACAAGACAAGGATAGCAACATGCGAGAACGAGCTTGTAAAGATTGACTCAAGAAAGAACCAGCTACAAAAAGACCTTACAGAAATTCATGAAAAGATTGACAGCCTGATATCAGAGAAATCAAAGCTGGAAAAAATAAAAAAAGACAAAAATGATGATATTCTAAAGCTTGAGGAGTCTATAAATAATTTCAAGAAAAAGCATAAGGTAGACAACCTGGATGATATTGAAAAAGAAATTGGGGATGTTGAAAAACAGGAAGAGGAAGGGCAAAAAGAAATACAGATTCTCAGGGAAAAACAGCAGGAACTTCTAAGGGAAAAAGACAGGGTTGAATACCAAATACAAGGCATTGAAGCTGCAATGCAAAAAGTCCTTGATGTTGAGAAAGAAAACAAAAAGGATATGGAAAGCCTAAATGAAAAGAAAAATAACTTCAAGAAAAAAACAATTGAGCTTAACAAGTTCTTAAATGAGGACTCATCACTTGCAGCCCAATTAGCAAAATCAAATGATAACCTGCTATCAGCAAAAGGAGAGCTTGAGAAATTAAAAGTAAAAAATATTGGGATAACTGAAAATGCATCAGCAAACATTGCTGTTAAAAGCATCCTTGAGCAAAAAAACAAGATTGGCGGGATTTATGGAACTGTTGCCGGATTAGGCCATGTGTCTGCAAAATACTCCATGGCATTGGAAGTTGCAGCTGGATCAAGAATACAGAGCATAATAGTTGAGGATGATAAGGTTGCTGAAACATGCATAAAATACCTTAAAAATAACAGTTTGGGGGTTGCAAATTTTCTGCCATTAAACAAGATAAAGGGAGCAACACCAGATAATGATATAAAAGAAGTATTGTCTTCAAACGGAGTCCATAACCTAGCAATAAATCTTGTCTCGTTTGACAGCAAATTCAAAAAAGCATTTTCTTATGTCTTTGGAAAAACAATAGTTGTTGACAACATCAATGTTGCCAGGAGAATTGGAATAGGGAGCTACAGGATGGTCACCCTTGATGGCGATTTGATTGAAACAAGCGGCTCAATGCAGGGCGGCTACAGGAAAAAATTAAGAGTAAACTTCCAGCAGGAAGATTTGACAAAAGACTTAGATGAATGCGAGAAAAAAGTGAATGAGCTTCAGGAGGTTTTTGACATTCTCCGCCGCCGCAGGTCAGAAGTCGAGGAAAATATCACCAAGTTAAGAAATGAAAAGTCGTCTCTTGAAGGAGAGATAATAAAGATGGAAAAAAGCCTCCATCTTGAAACAGGAGATACAGAAGCCTCAGGAAAGCAAAAAAATAACTTAAAAGAAAACTTGAAAGAAATCAATAAGCAGATAGCTGGCACAGAAAAGCATATAGAGGAAATCAACAAAAAGCTGGCATCAATAAAAACAAAAAAACAGGAGCTGAGAGTAAAAATCAGCGGATTGAGAAACCCAACACTGCTTGCTGAGCTCAATACATTTGAGGATAAAAAGCAGGAAATAAAGAATGAAATTCTTGAGATGGACTCAAAGGTAAGCAGCATTAGCATGCAGATAAATGATATACTAAAGAGGGATGAAGAAAATATAGGAAAAATACTCAAAGAGCAGGAAAAGGAAAAAAAGGATTTCTCAGCAGAGCTCGGGCAGATAAAAGAAAGGATAAAAAAACAGAAAGAAGAGCTGGTTAAAAAAGAGGAAATCCAGAAAGAGTTCAGGACAAAGTTTAAGGAATTGTTCAGGAAAAGGGATGATATCAATAATGAAATCCTTAAGAATGAAAATGAGATAATGAACAAAGAGGACCAAAACAGGGGCACTGAAACAAACATGAACAATCTTTCTATGAAAAATGTTGAAGTTAAGGCAGAGCTTGCAGGGCTGAAAAAAGAATTTGAGCAGTATGAGGATGTTGAACTGCTAAAAGAAAAAAGTGAAGAATCGCTCAAAAGGGAAATTAACAGGTTTGAGGCACTTATCGGGGAGTTTGGTGCTGTAAACATGAGGGCCCTGGAAGTTTATGACAACATAGAAAAAGAATATAAAAAACTGCTTGATAAAAAAGATATGCTTGCATCAGAGAAAAAAGATGTTATCGCAATGATAGATGAGGTTGAGAACAAGAAAAAAGAGCTGTTTATGGTTACCTTTGATGCAATTAATGATAACTTTAAAAATATCTTTTCTAAGCTTACATCAAAAGGGGCTGCATCAATTGTTTTGGAAAATGAGAAAGAGCCTTTTGAGGGCGGATTAAGAATCAAGGTCAAAATCACAGGAAAGAAGTTCATGGACATTCATTCATTATCAGGTGGAGAAAAAAGCCTTACAGCACTGGCGTTCATATTTTCAATCCAGGATTATAAGCCTGCATCATTTTATGTGCTTGATGAAGTTGATGCCGCACTTGACAAGCATAATTCAGAAAAGCTTGCAAAGCTTATCATGAAATATTCTGAACAAGCGCAGTATATTGTAATATCGCACAATGACAGCATAATAACAGAAGCAGATACGCTTTATGGCATTTCAATGGGTGCTAATGGAGTAAGCAATGTTACTAGCTTAAAGATATAACCTCTCTCAGCGCTTCCTCTATTCCCTCTGTGGTTTTATTCCAGTTATAAAATTCTATAATTGTCTTTCTTGCATTTTCCCCTATTGTTACCCTAAGTTTCTCGTCATCCAGCAGAACAGCAAGTTTTTTGGATAATTCATAAGGGTTTTGCTTATTAAAGAAAAAGCCATTATAACTGTTTTTTATATAATTCTTAATATAGCCGACAGGTGTTGAAACAACCGCAATACCGCATGACATTGCTTCCATTGTGGATAGGGAAGATGTTTCTGTTAATGATGGCATAACATAAATGTCCATTGCCTGAAGATAAGGCACTATCTCCTCGGCATATTCAACGACAATTACATCCTTTTTTGACTCAAGCATTATTCTCAGTTCCTTAACCCCTTTCCCTATGATTAACAAAATAAGGTTACCATATAATTTCCTCAACCTAAGAAAAGCCCTGTAAAGTGTTACAAGGTCTTTCTCTCGCCCGATTCTTCCGCTGAATCCAATAACCACGTGCTCTGGATTAATTCCTATTTTTTTCTTTGCATCCTTTTTATTTTCTGCTGGCTTAAATTTAGATGTGTCTGCCCCAAGATGAACTATTTTTTTCTTTGTTCTTATATAATGCCCGTTCATTATGTCTGCAACTTCCCCTGAAGGGACAATCAGCAGGCTGCATCTGTTATACAGGCATCTTGCAGCTGCCTTTGTAAAAAAATTTATTGAATTCCTAAATGGATTTCTTCGGGATATGCTCTTTGAGAATAGTTCCCATTCAATAGAATGTATGTATGCAACAAGGGGTTTTCTAAAAAATCTTGCAGATATTATCGCAGTAGCGCCTATTGGGCCTATTGTCTGGGTCCAGACTATATCTGCCTGCTTAACAGCTTCTTTAACTTTTTTAATGCAAAACTTAGCAGGAGTATAATCCCCGACACGGATTCTTGAAAGAGGTATCCTGATAATGCTGATATTCTTAAATTCTGATAGTGGGCCATTGAATCTTGGTGCAATAACAGTAATGTCATAATCAGCTGAAAGCTTAGGCAAAATTTCATTGAGAAACCTTGCAATACCATCCCATCTTGGTAGAAAAGAGTCTGTTGCTATCAAAAGCTTTTTTTTCATTTTATTTTGTAAAACTTCTCTGCATACTTACAGTCATTTTTTAACCCGTTCATAAACGCTGTTATATAAACTCCTAAATAAGGGGGCAGCATTGCAATAATCTGGCTCTTAAAGCAGTGAAGCGCCTTTAATTTTACTCCGAATGTATCACTTATGTCAATGTAAACCTTGGGAAGCTGCCTTTTTTTGAGGTCAACTGCATTCCATACATCAAATCCAAGAAGGTCTCCTT
>CAYMFI010000050.1:0-5125 GCA_964389855.1 uncultured Methanosarcinales archaeon | reverse complement strand
CCTATCACGCAGACAGCATGTGTTGCCATTGTCGGCTGCATTTTACAATAAAAGTTTAAACCACCAAATATAAGTCCTAATGGGTCTGAAACTATCATGCTGAATTGCTCTGCAAGACCTTTGAAAAACCCTGCAAATGGTATTATCTGGAATATCTCACCAAATATGAATGTGCATTCAAGATATGATTTCTGCTCATCGCAGACAGACAATGGAATTCCCTCATCAGCTGCTTTCTTTAGGCATAAAACATAATAGCATTCTACCTGCCTTGCCTTCTGCAGGCCGTGTATTATCCCTGGAATGCATCCTGTTGCAAGGCTTAGGACAATGCTGTCTTTTGGGCTTGTTGGCCAGAAGGTTGCTCCCTCACCATTATTAAATCTCATTTCCTTGAATATCTCAAGGCCTTTGTTCTGCTCTATAATATCAGTGTACCAGCCGCCCCAGAGTGTTGTGTCACATGAAATATATTTGCAATATTTGTCTGTGTATTCAAGGACCTTGTTATATGTGTCGCTAACTGTTTCAGCAACAGGACGTATTGCTCCTACAAATCCAGTCCATTCAAATGCAGAGGCAAGTGCCTCAATATCAATAATTGCCCGGTTTATTTTTCCAAATGTATTAATCAGACCGCATATTTTTTCTGCAAGATTCAGTATTTTTTCAAGAGTTGTTATCCATTCCTGCTTTACAAGCCAGCTGTCCTGGGCATCTGTTATTTTGTCCTTAACATTCTGGCTTAATTCTCCTATAGGCAAATTATAGAAATCTATTGTAAAGTCAACAGGCTCTTTTTCAGGATTTTGAATAATTACATTCCCTCCTACTTTTGATATAATAGATAAGGTGCAATTTATTGATAATGAATTTTCAGGCATGCTTTCCTGGTTTAAAGTTAAAACAATATATGGGTCTTCTGAGTCTTTGTTGATAAGCTCGTACTCCTGTATATAGCTTGTATCTCCGCTGCATTCAAGGTCAAAAGCAAGAATAGATGTAGAACCAGCACATACTGGTTTCAATAAAACATGAACATATTCTTTTTGGTTTATTAGCTCAGTTGTCTGCCTATCAATTGCCAATGGCATCTTGTCAAGGCTTATAACCCTCCAATAATTAGGATTTTTTTCATTGTCTACTCCAAGCACTTCAATATTAACACCTTTTTTAACTTCATTTTCAACAAAGTCAGAAAACTTAAACTTTAATACCCCTTCTATTGGTCCTGAAGCAACCCCTATTGTTGTCCATTCGCAAACCCATACTGTTTCATTTTTTGCGCATAAGGCTTTTTCATCTTTGCCTAACCCAATGGCTGATAAATCTGCGCTTGCTGTTACAGTTGTTATATCCTTGAGAACTGCTTTAATATACAGCTTATCTTCTGATACTATTTCATCCTGACTGTATGTCCTACTATTCAAAGGCATGATTTCTATATCCCCTATTAATAAAGGAGCCTTGCTGTCAATAATAAATGTTTCTGAGGTCACGCTGTTGTCAATATCAATACTGTTTCCAGAATCATCCTCTGAATTAAGGCTAACAAACAAATTTACAGATGGTCCGTCTGCTGCACTAAATCCAATATTATTAAAACTGCATTTCCAGTTTCCGCTGCTCTGAACGCAGTTATCTGCCTGTATTTTTTCACCATTAGCCAAAAGCCAAATCTTTTTTAGGCTAAAACCAGAATCCTTTTCCTCAACCTCAACAACAATTTCATTGTTTTTCCCAGCATATTTTATGCTGTCATATTCTCCAATTGCATTCTCTATTGATTTGACAACAGGAGCCGTATTATCAAACTTAAATTCATGGCTTAGGGTCTGTTTTGCGCTGTTTCCAACAGCATCTGTTGCTTCAACATCAATATTGATTTTGCCAGAATCACTCAGCTTTATTGTTACAGGCCATGTGCATGTTGAAATGCCATTATTATTTACACAGCTGGCTATCTTGTTTTGATAGCCTGAATCCTCTTTATTTAGCTCTGATAAATCAGCAACAACCTTATCCAATGATTCCTCTTCAACTTCTATGCTCACAATCGCTGATATTGGTTTTGTTGAAACATAATTTATCTCATTACCATCAGAAGTAATCTTAAATGAATCCTTGTTAATACTTGGATTTGTTTCATCAATTTTCAAGGTTTCGCATTTAAGCTCAGAAACCTGGTTAAGTATGTCATATGCTGCTATGCATACATTAGCAGAGCCTGTTCCTGAAACAAAGTCAGATGTTTGAAAAGAAAGCTCTCTTGAATCAAGGTATGAATCATTAATCTTTATTTCCTTAACAACAGTTGCCATATCATTTTTGCAGATAATTATTCTGCTCAGTCCAGAGCCAATGCTTGTGCCATAAGCATAATCCCTTACACTATATTTTACAGTTAGGTTGCCTTTTTTTGTTATCTTTGGTGTTATGCTGAACGATTCTATTGTTGGGCCTTTTCCATCAACAACAAATGTGCCTGCATAAGTGTCAACATTATTTTCAGAATCATCTTTTAAGTTTATTGTAAAGGAATGTGTTTTTGCCTCTAATATGTTTTTGTTTATTCCTAAAAAGCATGTAAAATAATCTCCAGATGCCCTGCAGCTGTTAAACTTGATGTCATTGAAAAAGACCTGCTCTGGATTTATATCCTCATCTCCTGAAATAGAGACATCTGCCTTGACATATGTCAAGTCACTTCCTTTTCTATAGCCTTCTACTTCATCCTTTCCGAAAATACTGACATTGCTTATTCCTGCAAAAACACTTGCACTGTATACTGGGAGTGCAACTATCATGCATATCATAATTAATGCAGTTATTTTTTTGTTCATTTTAAGACTGGCTCTAAACTTGCCCTGTAATTTTTTGAATATTCTTCTATTTTATTCATTTCATCTAGGTCATCATGCTTTCTTTCAGACTCCTGGATTCCAGGAATATCTGTGTATAATGAATAAAACTCTATATTATTATAATTTGTTATGTCTCCTGTATTCCAGGGTATGGCTTCATCAAATACAAGTCCGCCTGCAGGGAAAGGATTTAACTCAATCTCTGGCAGTGTGACAAAACCTAACAATCTTTTCTCTTCTGGTATAACAACTTTTTCATTTAAGACAAGCTGGATATTAACCCTGTATTTTCCAGGCACAATTCTTAGTTCGGATAATTCATTTTGGCTGCCAGTGTATTCTGCTGCAGCTGAAAACTCTTCATCGCCTTTTTCTCCAATCCTTTCAAGTGTTATTATTGCCTGCTCATTGCTTGATAATCCCAAAGCATTGTTATTGAGAGCCCAGCCATCATCTGTTTTTACTATTTTCTTCTTCTTTATTTCAATATTCTTATACACAAATGGCTCAAGCTCTTTTGACAATGAAATTTCCTTATAAACTTCTGTGCTTAAAGATTCTGAATATCCAAGAAAGTCCGGCTTTGAGAATGTTATTATGCCTCCTGCACAGATTGGGAATTTTGCTTCCAGAACAGCCTGACTATCTGTTTCCCCGATAAAGCATGAATCAGTTCCGCAGCTGTAATATATCATAACACCATCCAAAGCCTGGTTTGTCTGGGCATCTGCTGCTGTTATTTTTATGCTGCCGCTGTTTCTTTTGTTAATGTCGCAGAACATTGAGGTTTCATCAGATTTTTGTGTTAAAGATACAAATGATGAATTAATTGCCTGGTTGTTTCTTATATTTGCCTCAAGTGCAAATCTAAATGAATAGCCCTTGCCGTAAAATGCTTTTGGGTTGTCTATTGTTATAACAACTGGATAGGATACATCATAAAGGAAATCATATCTTTGTATGCCTACTCCCAAAGGCAGGATGTTTGTTGATGCAGATTCAGGCATTATAATTCCTGATTTTGTGTTAATGTTAAAATAAATAGGCCACCAGCTAAGATAAACAAAATCAGCTCCCAGGTTTTTGTAATCGTTTCCATATGACGGAATATCCATCTGGCTGTAAACCCTTTGCTTTATGCTGTCCTCAAACATTCTTTTTCTGTAATTTAGTGTGTCCTCTACCTGAAGAAGAGGGATATAGCTCATAAGCATTGACTCAAGCTTTGTTTTTACATCCGGCTTTGTCCAGTATACAGGAGAGGTTAATTTAAATTCAGAGCCAGCCATTGGCGGCAGCTTGTTTTTGTCAATATCAGAGAAAGCAGCAATTAAGTTTAATGTGTTTATCTCAAGAAAATGATAGTTTATTTCATCGCTTGTTATCATAAATGCAAGGTCATAAACATTTTTCAGGTTTACAGGAACTGTTGTGAAAAAATTAGATGCCTTTGATTTTACTTTGCCTTTGCTTATTTCCAGAGGATAGTTGATTGAAACAAGAATATCCTCATCCCTTATTGTTGTTGTGGCTGTTATTTTTCCCAGTTCTCTTACTTCAAAGCCCTGGCTTTTAAAATCAGTGAAATCATTAAGGCATTCATTTAAGTTAAAATTAATGTATTTATCTATCTGCGCCTCTACTGATGAATCCATTACTTGTCTTTCCTCTCCTTTTTTGTATTCGCTCTTCAGGTCAGGCATTTCTGAGCTGAATTCGCAGTTTCCTGAGCAAGTGTTTGCGCTTTTCAGATACCACCAGTATGCGATGTTCATAGAGCTTTCTGGCGAGAATTCAACTGCCTGCGATGTGGTTGGGTCAGATGTGTGCGTAAACCTAGAAGTATCTATATAGCCGCCTGATTCTCCGATAAGTGTTATTGCATCAGTTGCTGTCTTTTCAATGCATTGCTCAATAAAGGTTTTTATAGGGTATAATTGTGTTGGTATCTTATCAACTATTGGCTCGATCCCTTCTGTTCTTGAAGCTCTTGATTTTATATAAAAGGTTAGGCCAAAAGCAAGAAGAATTATTATTCCTATTATTATAAACAGACTAATTTGGCCTCTCTTTTTCAACATATTTCCTCTACTCTGTTCTTCTCTTGCTGTATATATATAAAACTTTTGTTTTTTATGGCAGTGCTGAGAATTCTTAAAAAAAGACAAGCATATGATAAACCTTTCCGTAAAATCAGCGGAAATTCAGGGCAAAGCATAATAAACAGTTTAGTTCTGTTCTGATTAATGGAAACCAAAAAC
>CAYMFI010000049.1:0-5155 GCA_964389855.1 uncultured Methanosarcinales archaeon | reverse complement strand
ATGTTTTTGACACCTGATCATTCATTGCTTTTATAACAGCTTGTTTTTTTCCTAGACTTTTGGGCTTTGCTGAAAGGTTGATACTTTTTTCCTGTGATATGCCTAAGTTAAGGATTTTGCAGTCATTCTCAAGGCAGATTTTTATATTATTGAGAAAGATGTTTCCGGTATTCTTAATAAAGCAATTGGCTAATATAGTTTCATTAATATAATATTCTTCCTTATCCAGACTGCATCTTAAATCAATTTCCCTTGAGTAAGTTTTTAGATTTTCCTCTGCTTCAGCTTCAAGAATTTCATCAACCTCCTGTTTTGTTAGAATCATATCGCCAAATTTTGATTCAATGCTTGATGTTGAGGAAATATCACTTAATTCATAAACAGTTACAGGCAGGGTATAGATGTAATTTCTTTTTAGGTCTTCTGTTATCCTCACTATCCAGTAAACTTTCTTTATTTCATTTGGCTTAAGCAGAATATTCTTTTTATTATCAGTAACATCAAGTTCAATAGGTGCTGAAAGGCGCAAAGTTACAGGCACATAGTAATTGTTTAAATTATCAATAGTTGCCTCTACAATGTTATAAGAGCCAAAGCCTATGCTGTTTTTGAGGACACCAGTATTAATGCTAATAAAGGGGTTTTTCATCCCTTCTGTTTTTTTTAATGCTGCGCTTATGTCAAGCTTTTCTGCAATAACATCAAAGCCATGCCCTCTCCATTCATAGCTTGTGGATGCGTTTCCTGAATCTGCTGATGTTTTTAGTTTTATATGGGATGGATTAACAAACCCAAATTCACCATAAGTTGGGTCAAATGGAACCCACCCATAATCTGGGAAATAAACCTCTGCCCATGCATGGTTTCCAAAGCCCTCTAACTCAGGAAGATTGGAATAGGCAACACCTGAAACATATCTTGCAGGAATGCCTAATGAGCGGCATAATGCAATAAACAGGGATGAAAACTCATCGCATGTTCCAATCCTGTTTTCCAAAACCCATGATGATTTTTCAGTTGAGGTTCCATACTTAATGTCATACTCAATATTTTGACTTACCCATTCTGCAATTTTGTGGGTTATTACATACAAATCATCCTCTCCCTCGGCAAGTCCTGATGCAATTCTTATCATATCTTCATTTAAGTCAATATTTTCTGTTGGCTTTGTGTATTTTATATATTCCTCATCCAGATTTTTTAATGGGAATCCTACTTTTTTTGTTATTTCTTTAAACTTATCTTCTGTTTCAACCTCTGATTTTAACAAAAAATAAAGCTCTTTTTCATCTGGCTGTTCCCATTTAAACTCAATTATACTATCTTTTTTAAATGAATCAGGGTTAGTTTCGAGCTTAGTTAATCTCTGCTGAAAATCATCCTCTGGAAAAAAAGAAAGCTTTGCTATAACATAATCAACAGAATAATCCTTGTTCTCTGGAACAATATTCATGCTTGATGAGATATTGAGCCCAATAAGGAGTTTCTCGCTGTTATAAAGCCATGAATCATCTGCCAAACAAACAGGAGTTAGAATTAATAAAGCTAATAACCCTAGAATAGCCTCTTTTTTCATAATTTTTTTAATATTATCCCTGTTTTAATAGTTTTCTCTTTTTAACCAATTATTAACAGAAGTATAAAACGCCGAGGGAGGGACTTTCATCAACTTTTACAACTTTGGCTTTAATCTAAATCTCACATTTCTTGCGAGCGTTAGCGAGCGCGTCCAGCTTTATGCTGGACATACGTGCCAGCTTAGTAAGAAGCTGTTTTGAACCCCCGTGCCCCGAAGGACAAAGGATTAGCAATCCTTCGCAATGGCCAGGCTATGCGACCTCGGCATAAAACAGAGTTTTCTCTTTTTATTTATAAATCTTATTAAAATGCTTAATTTCACTTTTTAGTTAATACAATATTTTATATATTTCTTGTTATATTATTATGATTTAATGAAAAAAAGAGCCCAGGCTGCAATAGAATACCTGCTTGTAGGAGCAATGGTAACTCTTGTAATTCTGCCAACCGTGTATATTTTTTATGCTTATTCGCACACTTCAAATGAAGAGGTAAAGCAGAGCCAGCTTAACAAAGTAGGAACTGATATTGTTGATATTGCAGAGCAGGTCTATTACCTTGGGGAGCCTTCTAAAGTAACTCTTGATGCAGCAATGCCTGAAGGCATTATAGGGATTGAAGTATGGAGAAATCAAGAGGTTGTATTTTTTTTAAATGATGGTTCAGAAGTTGCATTCATGTCAAAGGTGAACATAACTACTAACCAAAATTGCATTGGTAGGTGCTATGGCAATTTTACAAAAACATTTCATTCCCCAGGATTAAAAAGCATAATAATTGAAGCAAAAGAGGATCATGTATTTATCAGGGAAGCTGGTGATAACCAAACTGAACAAGCTGAAATAGAGGAAGAATTAATATATTGTGATGAAGATGATGATACATATTACTCAATTGCAGGATTTTATTCCTGCCCAAGCGGCCGCAATCAAACAACCCCGGGGAATGATTGTAATGATTCAGATTATTATATAAATATAGGAGTAGCTGAGAAATGTGATGACAGCCTTGATAATGACTGTGACGGCTCAACCGATGCTTGGGACTCAGATTGTTTTGAGTGCACACCACTAACTGAGACAAGGCCATGCTCAAAACAGATGGGTATTTGCTCTGGCTCGTTTGAGACATGCAATGGTGGGGGAACTTGGCCAGGATGTGACTATGGTCCAGATTATGAAAGCCCAGAAACAAGCTGCGATGGGTTGGATAATGACTGTGACGGCTCAACAGATGAAGACTTAACTGCACCAGCTGCAAATAAACAAGATGGTGTATGTGCTGGTTCAACTAAAGTCTGTGATGGTATAAACGGCTGGATTGAACCAGATTATTACCAGATAACTGGGTATGAAGAACCTGAAACAAGCTGTGACGGCCTTGATAATGATTGTGGCGGTACTGTAGATGAAGAAGATGATATGATTAGTCCACTGAATTCAAAACAAGATGGAGTATGTGCAGGCTCAACACAATCATGCATTGCAGGAAGCTGGCAAGATGATTATAGTGAAGTTGCAAATTACGAAACTAAAGAGGTAACATGTTATGATAATGAGGATAATGACTGCAATATATTGATAGATTGTGATGATGATTGCCTAGGAAAGATATGTGATGAAGCAGGAACAAAAATATGCATAGACGGTCCATATGGCATAGAGTGTGCACCAATCTAAATTCATCTTTTCTTTCTTCTTTATTCAAAAATGTGAAAATAAGATTAATACACCATAATTTTAGATAAGATTCATATAATTGTTTTTATAATTTCATAGGTTAATCAAAGATATTAGAATAATCAAAATTTAATTTAAAGTTGATATATAAAATAGATATAATTTATATAATAGTAAAAATTAAACAAGACTTGCTTGTGATTCTATAACATCCAAGAAGGAGCCAACATATGAACTTAAAAAAGATGCCTAAATTAAGAATAAGTGACTTAGAGGTTAGCATTCCCATTATTCAGGGGGGAATGGGTGTAGGTATTTCCTTATCAGGTTTAGCTTCAGCTGTGGCAAATGAAGGGGGTATTGGAGTTATTGCGACTGCAGGGATTGGCATGCTTGAGCCTGATTTTGCTACAAATTTCGCAGAAACAAACAAAAGAGCTTTGCGGAAAGAGATAAGGAAAGCAAAGAAGATGACCAAAGGCATTATCGGGGTAAATATAATGGTTGCCCTTTCCGATTTTTATGATATGGTAAAAGTGGCAGTAGAAGAAGACGCAGATTTAGTATTACTTGGTGCAGGTTTGCCCTTAAGAAACCTTGAAATATTACTGCCTAATAAATTGAAAGAAATTAAAACTAAAATTGTTCCTATAGTCTCATCTTCTCGGGCTGCGAAAATTATCTTTCAATATTGGCAAAAAAACTATAATCATGTGCCTGATGCTGTGGTTGTTGAGGGACCATTGGCTGGCGGACATCTTGGTTTTAAAAAAGAGCAAATTAATAATCCTGATTTTACTCTGGAAAAGATATTACCTGAAGTAATCTCTGTAATAAAACCCTTTGAGCAACACTTTTATAAAAATATTCCGGTGATTGCTGCCGGGGGCATTTATACAGGTGCAGATATTTACAAATATCTACAGCTTGGAGCTCAAGGGGTACAGATGGCCACCAGATTTGTGGCCACTCATGAATGTGATGCCTCAAAAGAATTCAAAGAGGCTTATATAAATTGCAAAAAAGAGGACATAACCATAATTGACAGCCCGGTAGGACTGCCAGGAAGAGCAATAAAAAATAAGTTTCTTGAAGAGGTTTCATCTGGAATTAGAAAACCCTTTAAATGCCCCTGGAAGTGTTTGAAAACCTGTGATTTTAAAGAATCGCCTTATTGTATTGCCCTTGCCCTAACCAATGCCCAACAGGGAAGACTTAGTGATGGATTTGTTTTTGCAGGAGCCAATGCCTATCGTGTGGAGAAGATTACCTCAGTTAAGGAACTTATGGCAGCTTTATCAGATGAATATAAAAGGGCTTCATATAATTTAGGCTAATTATTCTTGCTATGTTTTTATTTTTTAACTTTTTAATAAGAGAGAAAATTAGGCTGCTCTTACCACATCCAGGTTGGCCTATTATAAAAATATTCATTCTTTCTTTTTCTTAAAACAACAAAATTCCACTCATCTATGATGGGGAGTTAGATGAGATTTTGTTGTGCTCAAAAACCGCTCGTGATTTATGGAATTTTGAGCGTCAAAAACCACAAGTATATTGATTTGCTTACAACATCATGCCACCTATCTACGGGAGTGGTTTTTGACAAATAAAAAATTAACTAAAAAAACAAGCCCTATAACTAACCAAAAAATTATTAGATTGTATCTCAGGGAAGCAAACAAAACAAGGTTTAAGATTAATATTATGACTAGGGCAATAGCTATTACCTGTTTCTTTTTTAATGGTTTAATTTTTTTATTCATTAGTTAAACCTTTTTGCTCTAAAACACTAAATCTTTAATGCATCTAACCTCTTTGTTAGTTCCTTGAATATCTCATGTTTTTTCTTAGAATTCAAATGGAACAGCACTTTTGATATCATTGACTTGGAAATT
>CAYMFI010000048.1:0-5184 GCA_964389855.1 uncultured Methanosarcinales archaeon | reverse complement strand
ATTATCATGAACAGGTAATTGGTTTCGCAGGAGAAAAAGAAATTAGTTTAAAGGATTTTGTAAAAGAGATTAATAAAAAATTAAATACTGAATGCAAGGTGTTTGATTTTGGAAATGAAAAAATTAAGGATATTGGTATTGTTTCTGGCGGTGGAAGTTCTGCTTTAAATGAAGCAATTGAGAAAGGCCTTGACTGCTTTGTCACAGGCGAAGTTCCGCATCAGGCCTACCAGCTGGCAAAAGAGGGAAAGATTAATCTTATTGCAGCAGGCCATTATGCAACAGAAACTCTTGGCGTTAAGACCTTAATGAATATTCTAAAAGAAAAGTTTAAGGTTGAGGTTAAGTTTATTGATGCTCCAACTGGATTATAGATAATACTAAAATGAAATTTAATGCACAAATTGTTCCTGATAAATGTGTAAAAGAAACATCCTTATTGTTACAAAAGATTAGCCAATTAGAAGATGAAAAAAACAAAGTAGAATCTCCACTTAAAAAATTTCTAAACAGTTTTATTGAAAAACATAAAAAAGATTTAGAATTTTTATCCCATCTTACAGATATTAGATATGACAAAGAAGATCTTTCCAATTTATTATTAGGTTTAGGAATAAAAATCAGTCAAAAAAAACTAGAAAGATACTTATACCCCTTTTCTGAAATAGATATACTTGAATACATTTTTTCTAATCAAAATACATATTCAAAATTACCTAAAAATTTAAAAATTAACGGAAAAACTTACCTCAATTTAAAAAAAGATTATGAAAAAGGATTGAATAAAATTGGATTTAAAAGAGATCTTGATTCTTTATTTGCTTATCACGAAAAAGATTGGGTTTTACTTAAACTATTTGGAAAATTTAATGGGGATAAACATTTAGATAACTGTTACTTAAGTTTTAATGCAAAAAAAAATATTAAAAATAAAGTAGATTCGTTAAGATCAAAAATAATTAAAGAGAAGAAGGATATTTACACTCCAATAATATTAGGACTTTTAGGCAAGGATTATAAAGCAATATACTGGAGTCCGGCAGGGGCTCCATTTGACTTGTGGTCAAATCCCTCTTTTGCAAAGCATGGTGAATGGACACTTGTTGATAAAGAAGATTTAACTACTTACATGACTGGTTCATATGATTGTTTTTCAAAAATAAAAACAGTGCAGTTTGATATAACAAAAACACCTAACTTTCCAAGAGGAATTGGATTTGCAAGTTATGATTTATCTTTTTTTAATTGTGACTGGGCAGGAGAAGGTACAACATATAAAGCATCTGATTTAGCTTTAAAGAATAATGGAATTTTAATGACTTCTAGAAAGAATATAAAAAAACTTAAAGAGATATCAGGAAACAATTATTCCTTAATTTTTGATCCCGAAGTAAATTTTCTAGGTTATGTTTTATTATCCAAAGAGAAATAACTATAACTTAGCAGGATTTATTCTATATTTCTTAAAATAAGGCATATTTAAAAGATAACAAGGAGATAAACCTTGTTCATATGTCATTAAGAGGTTTACTGACTCTTCTAACATTTTTACAATTCTGTTTTCAATGGAAAGATTTTTTATTTTTTCATCAAAATATCCTAAATCAATGGGCTGATTTTCTTGATTAAATTTCATCAGCAAAGGATGTGAATATTTTTCCTCAACAAATGGAGTGCTAAGTGAGTCTGAACCTTGTTTATAAATAACTGCAACATGCCCTTTCGGAAATTGATAAAAATGTCTTTGAACAAAGTCAAATAACCAAAAGGAGTTAAACTTTAAGGAAAATTTTATGCCTTCTTCAATATCCTTAGACTCAATCTCTTTTCTTTTGGAATAATTAAAGTTTCCATACTTAAGGGTTTTCTTTAATCTGTAAGGATGGTTAAGATTAAATATTTTGTTTACTTTTGATGTTAAAGAATCTTTTTCCATTTTGAATTTTAATAAAGACTATGATTAATGATAGTCTGTTATTGGTAATCCCTTGCTGATGAGTTTGTTAAGCAAAGAGAATGGCACATTGCACATATCATGTACATCTCCGTTAAATCCTATTAAGTTTTCTTTGCTGTAACCCAAAGCATCAAAAATATAACTGCCTGAAGAGGCATATAATTTGCCATTATGATTTGATAAGCAGTTAATTCCACTGCTTTTTTCTGTAATTAGTTTGTTATCAAATGTATCAAAAAGCTTGTTATAACAGGAATCATATAACCTTCCATTGTGAGAAAAGAGACCAGTTATGTTGCTGATTCTTTTTGTGATTATTTTATTGCTGGGTGTTTCAAAGACAAGGTTTTCTGAAGAATCATATAGCCTGCTATTGTGAGAAACCAAGTGTGAATACCCTCCCCTTATTGTGATTATTTCATCTCTTAATGTATCAAAAATTTCTTTATAGGAACCGCAGTCATACAGCCTGCCTTGATTTGAAACTAAATTTATTAAACCATATCTTCTTGCAATTAATTTGTTGCTTTGTGTTTCAAAAATTTGCTCATTTGTTGCATCATACATCTTGCCATTATTAAAGACAAAACTTTTAATCCAACTTGTTCTTCGTGTAATTATGACGTCTGTTAAGGTATTAGAAATAATGTTATTGCTTGCATCATAAAGATTACTATTATAATAAAGCAATTTTGTAACATAATATGGTCTTAACCCCACCAGATATTTTTCTTTTCCTTTCAAAGCATAAATATTATTGCCTGCGGCAACTATTAATCCCTGTTCTTCCGGCTTCTTGACTGGTTTATGATTTTTTATTTGAAAAGAGTGTTTGCACTTTTTGTTCTTAAGGATTTCGTTTATTTTGTCTTCTATCATTAAACCAATCAACAATAAGATATATTTTGTTTTTTATTTAACTTTAGGTAAATTTTCCGGAAAGAATTTGCTTAGTTTGAATAAATTTTGATTTTTTGGGAAAGTTTTTGGTTTTTTGAAATATAGTTAAAAAATGTTATAGTTTACATTCCAATAAAATGTATTAAGAAAAATAGAAAAAAGACAGTGATTTAATATCAACAATCTTGAGTTTAATGCAAAAGATAAAAAATATTATAATAAAAATTAAAGGGAGGAGGATAAACTCATATCTTTGAAATAAACTGTTTTTTAAAAAAGGGTATACTAAAATTTCAGAGAAAAAAACAGTTACAAGTGCATAGATAAGAATGTACGCTATAAATATATACAAATCAGACAAAAAGAGATACCAGTTTGAAATTCTCATTATCTTTAAGATAAACCAATCACTAACAAGAAAGAGCAGTAAAGCAGATATTGTATGGCTTATAATCCTTTTTATCTGCTCATACTGCATAACAGTACTTGAATAATACTTATCCATGCAAAATAAAATAAATTCATATGTTTTTAAATCTTGTTATATAATTTGGTAAAGTTTTTATAGTAATTTAATATCCAAAGCTAAAAAGGGGTGGTTATTATGAAAAAACCAAAGAATCTTATTAAGTATGCTATCGGGCTATTAACTGTTATTTTTCTAAGGCTTGTTCCTCATCCTCCTAATGTTGAACCAATAATGGCCACAATGATGCCTTTTGCAAAGAGATGGGGCAAGCTGGCAGGATTATTTTTCACTCTTATTGCAATACTAAGCTTTGACTTGATAACAGGAACCTTGGGTGTATGGTCAATTATGACAGCAGGGACTTATGCATTGTTAGGAATTGCTGCAGGATTTTATTTCAAGAACAAGGAAAATAAGATAAAATATTATATTGGATTTTCTGTAGTTGGAACATTAATCTATGATGCAATAACAGGAATTGGAACAGGAATGCTTTTCTTTAAGCAGTCATTTATGCTAACCCTTATGGGCCAAATCCCATTTACATTGTATCATCTGGCAGGAAACATTGCCTTGGCAGCAATAGTATCTCCATTATTGTATAAATGGGTTCTTGAAAACAAGCAGTTAGAAACACAAACAGTTATTGACAAGGTCAAATCTGTTTTTGGTGTAGCAAATTAGGTTTTTTTCCTAAAAGGCAGTAATGGTTTGCTATTCCCTTGTGTATGTCAATAATATTGAAATGCCTGAAATCTTTTTTTAGCAAGGCTTTTGTATAAACATAATGAGGTAACCCTTTCTCTTCCCTATCTAATGGAATATGAGTGTGCGGAGCTGCTATTCTTGTTTTTGTTGCTCCCCCTCTGTTTTTATGGTGTGTTACTGTGATAAAAGCTATTCCTCCTGGTTTTAAAACCCTTTCAATCTCAAAAATGCAATATTCTATCTTATCATGATAATTATGATGAATAACCTGTATTGAAATCACAGCATCAAAAAAATCATCCTTAAAAGGAAATCTTTGGTAACATGATGCTTTCTTTAAAGTTGCATTAAGATTTAATTCTTTTAGCCATCTCTTTGTTAATTTCAATCCTTCACTAGAAATATCTGTTCCATAAACATCAAATCCGTGCTTTGCAAGCATGATAGTATGCCGCCCTGTGCCGCATCCAAGATCAAGGACTTTTTTCACTTTTTCTTTTTTTAGAAACCCAATAACCTTATTCATATCTTCCTGGGGCTTAAGAAAAACTTTTCCCTTATCCTTAAATATTGATTCCCAATCACTCATACAAATAGAATTTAATTATGCAATTAATAAATCTTTTGAAATCTAAATTACAATTCCTATTAAATCATAAAAAATTAAAGAAAAACATGAATTAAATTTGTGTTGAACTATTTTTTTGAATACCTATAGAAAGATTCTAATAATTTTATGATTAAAAATTATTATTTTCCTTCTATGATAGAGATTACTAAATCAAGTTTTGAGGACAGTTCTATCCTTTTATCTTTTTTAGCTAAATTGTAAATATCTTGAAGAAGAATACATGGAAGTTCTCCATTTTCCCTTAGGTAAACTTTTTCTTCTTCAACAAATTTAACTTTATTACCCACCATTGGTAAGACATCACCCCAAAAATTCTGAAGTTCAGGAGCAACTTTTTCATCTAAATCAATAATGCCTCTTTCTCTATATAAGGGAATAAGATTATGTACACTGGATTTTAATATTATATAAATCATTTTTCCTGAATCTTTTGAATTGAGAATATAATTAGGAATCTTATTTACTTTATGAACGACTGAATTATATTCTTTTTCGTTAACCATAAAGAATAATAAAAAT
>CAYMFI010000047.1:0-5366 GCA_964389855.1 uncultured Methanosarcinales archaeon | reverse complement strand
ATTCCATGGCAGCCTGTGCCTTTTTTTTCATAACCATTTTATCTCCTCCTTTTTTTATTAATAAAATATGCTTATATCGGTCTATACCCTCTCTTTTATATAAATCTTTCGTTTTTTTTAGTGAATTAAATTGCTATTAAACCGCTGAATAATCCTGTAAGTACAATCATAAACAAAAAGTGCAGTAAGAGTGATGCGGCAATAAATATAGGTATATATGCAACTCCTGCCTTGATGCTTCCTCTCCTTATTATTGAAACTATCATAGATGAAAAAGTGGATATTATAACAAGAGCATATCTTGAAAAAACCACAAAATCTGACGGCTTTATTGATATGTTTGATATAGTTAATGGAAGGTTCATTCCGCCGCTTATTTGTGTATTTCCAATTTTTGAGATAAAGCTTCCTAAGATAACAAGCAGCTGGTATGAAAGTGCAAACAACCCCGGTGCAATTACTATCACAACAAATGTAATGAATATCACATAAGTCATGTTTGTTGCAGCCATTTCTTTTTTCAGCATCCTCGTCTCACTAATATTGTCAATAACCTTGTCAATAAGCTCTGCTACCTGACCTCCACCCTTAAGTCCCTCTATAACAAGATTGAATGATCTCCTCAGCATTGGAGAATCATACTTATCTGTAAATTCTGTTATTGCCTCATCAACATCCTGTCCTGTCATAACTTTTTTTGCAGCAAGCCTTACTTCAGTGGCAAGTATTCCAAACTCCGGCTTTATAGAAGACCATAATGCCTTTTCAAAAGACATCCCCCCTTTAAGGTTCTCTGAAACAAACTTTAAGAAATCCTGCAGCATTTCTTCCATTTGCATTGTCCTGTTAAAAATTCTTAAATCCAGATAAAAGTATATTATAGCAAATGCAAGAATAGCAATGCCTGAAGCTATAGCAAGGCCTGAAACAAATGCAAGAATAAAAAGTTTTAATCCAGAGAATGATTCAATAAGAAGAGGGTAAGCATAAAAGAAAAACAATAAAATTGTCAATGCTATAAATCCATAAAAAAGGGCACCAAATGAGCGATATGGAACTTCTGCTATGCCTGCATTAAGAAGGTATTTTCTAAGCCTTGGCCTAATCTTCTCAGGAATGATTGCTTTTCCAAATTCCTCTAAAAAGATTAATTTCATAGGTTCACCATTGGCCTTACCGATTTAATTAATGATATAAATAAAAACTGGACAATAGCCAAAAAAAACAAAATCGTAAAAAGGTGGCTCATGCCAATATCAAGATCCATAAAACTGGAAACAATCACAATCATAGTAACTCCTAATGAAGGGATTACACATGCGACTATCATGTAGAACATAACTAATGAATTAAGCTTTTTTCCATACTCTTTTATTTCTATTATTTCTTCCTGTGTTATCTGATTCAAGGTTTTTCTCAGGGAGTCTGCTACCTCTGCACCTGTTTTTAATGATGTTACTATCTGCCATAGTATAAGCCTGAAGTTTTTTGATGCATTATATTTTCTTGCGTTTTCAAGTGACTCTTCTATTGGTGTTCCCATATTTATGTCGTCAACTATCTCCTTAAAGTATTTTCCTGCAACCCCATAGCTCTTTGATGCATCAATAAGTGCATTAAACAAGGGGGTTCCAGATTCAAGCTTGACAAGAAGGTATCTTCCTGCAAAAAGAACTTCCTTATTTATTTCTCTTTCTCTCCTTCTTATGTAAACTTTTGGTGTCTGAAGCATAAACACAAATACAAAAACCAAAATGAGGATAAATAACAATGGAAGTATTGATAAAGAACTCATCTGCTTTTCAAGTATTACAAAAGTGAAAAATGTTGCAGCTATTGCAGCTGAAAAAGAGAAGAGTATTGCTTTCTTCACAAGCTGTTTGGGTGTTTCCCTCATATGGGCAACTATCATCTCTTCCTTTAATTTAGGAAGCTTCCTAATAAGAATGTTAACCAGATCAATAATTTATATCACCCTTGGTGTTTTATTTTTTTAATGTAATACTTAGCAAATATCAATCCTATCTGATGTATATTTGTGATATTATTTTTAACAAGCCATTTTAGTATGTTTATTTTTTCATTTATATCTTTCCTTATTTCATCAGGTGTAAGCCCTGTATAAAGGTTTATTGTCCCCATAAGAACCTGGGATTCATTTATTTGATTTAGCTGGTCTTTCTGTGCATCCAGCTGCAATAAAACATTCGGATCGCCATTGGGCAATATCTCTGCAATCTGCAATGTCCTCCTTTTTCCGACCCTTCTGTCACGATGCTGCACAACTATCAATGAGAGGGCTGAGAGCATAAGCTTAGGAATATCTATTGGAGGGTTTGTCATCCTTATAACAGTCTCATTTGCGTTGTTTGCATGCAGCGTAGCATAAACAGAATGCCCTGTATGCATTGCCTCAAACAGCACTTCTGCCTCTTTTTTTCTTCTTATTTCACCAACAATTATTTTGTCTGGCCTCATCCTAAGTGAGTTTACAAGAAGGTCCAGCATGGTTACTTCACCCTTACCCTCTGGGTTTGGCAATCTTGTTTCTAAAGGAACCCAGTGAAGGGAATCAGGAAGGGTTAGTTCTCTTGTATCCTCAATAGAAATTATCCTCTGGTTTGGCGGAAAAAAATTAGAAATAACATTAAGCATGGATGTCTTTCCAGATCCTGTTCCGCCTGTAATTAGTATAGAAAGCTCGTTCTGGACTGCAAGCCATATCAATGCGGCTGCATAGTATGATAAAGTTTTAGCCTTAAGAAAATCAGTTATTGTCCAGGGTTTTTCAGCAAATTTTCTTATTGATATTGTGTTGCCTACAGTTGAGATTGGGCTGAGTGTGGCATTAACCCTGTCACCGCTTGGCAGGCTGGCATCCATCAACGGTTTTAATAATGTTATCTCTTTTCCAACATCACGGCCAATCATTGTTGAGTAATGCCTTATCTTCGCCTCTGATGATATCCTTACATTTGTCTTGAGCCATCCATGTTTGCGGTGATAAACCCAAACAGGCTCATGAGCGCTGTTTATTACTATATCCTCAAGGTTTTTGTCTCTTAGCAATATATCAACATTCCCAAGACCTATGTTCTCCTGTATCAGATAGTTTACAAGCAGGTTAGATGTTTTCTTGTCAACATCAGGAAAATATTTTTTTATTAAAACAAGTATCTCTTTCTGAAATTTATCCTTAATAGCGCTTTGGGTGCTTGAATCCTTTATCTTTATATCACCCACATTAATCTTTGAAACAAACTCCTCTCTTATTTTATGCAAAATGATGTTTGTTATTTTGCTGATGTTTAGAATTGAGACATTATATAATGGAACAAACTCATTCCTGCTCAATGTTATCTCTACATTAACTACAATGTCATTAACATTTAGTTTATACGAATCAATTTTTACTGTTTCTTGTGTTTTATCCAATTTTACACCTTTTTACTTTATTTTTAATTTGAATTTAGTTTAATTAAATTATTTTTTAGCAGCAACCTCTGGCGGTGTTGGAGGCATTAATTGCTGCTCCTCATTTTTTTTAAAAAATTTTTTGAATAGCTCTGACTTTTGCTTCTTCATTGGCTTTTCAACAGGTTCGGACAATGGAACATTTGGACTTGGAGCAGGAGGGATTTTCTTTAAAGCAGATTTTTGACTTTTTTTGACGGGTGGAACAGGGGAAAATGTTGGTTTAAATGGCAATGGCTTTTTAAGATTTGGCTGAACATCAGGCTGCGGATTTTGGAAAGAGTATTTCGATTTTTTGATAGTTGCTGCCTCAAGAGGGTTTTCAGGCTTAAATTGTTCTATGCTAGGTAAAGGAATATCAGCAAATTTTTTGTTTGTTTTTGGCTCTTCAACTTCTGGAACCCTCATGAGTTTTTCTTTTAGTTCCTCATAGCTTGAAAGATCCTTATAAAAAGCCATGATTCTTGTCCTGAGCATAGTTTTTTTCTCCAAAAAACCAGTTGGCATAGAATTATATATCATCATAAGCTGCTTATAAGTGTCATTTGCAAGCTCAAAATTTTTATTTTTAATATAGTTAAATGCATCTTCAAGCATTCTATTTATCTTTTGATATTTAACATTAAAATCTTCAGAGGATTGCTTGTCTAACTGCAATGCAAGTGTTTCATATAACCCCAATATGTTTTTTTGTATATCTGTTTTCTGCTTTAGGAATCCCTCGGGCATGCTATAAAAAACATTTTTAATTTGATTATATATCTCGCTTGAAGATTCAGGGTCTCTTTCTGCCATCTTTCTTTTCATCAGCCCTGATAACTCATCTATTTTTTTTGTTTTAAGGTCTATATCTTTGGTAGCAGATTTCTTATAATCTGATAGCAGCTCTTCATATAGTCTTATTATCCTTGCCTGAAGTTCTGCTTTTTCCTGCAGGAATCCTTTTGGCAGGCTGTTATAAAGTTCCCTTACTTTATTATACATCTTGATTGCAAGAGGGGTATTCCCTTCATTCATGGACTGCTTCAGCTCTTCCAATAAATTGATTATTTCCAATCTTTTTACTGATGTGTCACTTATATCCTGCTCTTCCCGTATTGTGATTAAGCGCTCGTAAATTTCTATTATCTTGTTCTGCATGATAAGTTTCTGTTCAAGAAATCCCTCTGGAAGGCTGTTGTAAGTTGTTTTTATCTGCCCATAAATTTTTATTGCATCTAATATTTCCCTCTTTTCTATTTTCTGTTCCAGCATTTTTAGCAGTTTTCTGATATTCTGAGATTTTTTTTCAATCTCCTTTAGTGATGCCTTGCTTAGATTAAGTGATAGGTCCTTGCTAAGCCTTGTAAGGGTTGTATTAAGTTCATTCTTTTTTTCAAGAAATTGAAGTGGCAAATCATCATATTGTTTTTTTATTTGAGCATATATTTCTTTTGCCTTTTCAAACTCGCCTTTCTTCAGGCAGCTATATGCCTCTGCAAGCATACTGTTTATTTCTGACAGTTCTTGTTCTTTAATTAATGCAGCCTTATTAAGCTCTTTGTTCTCAATAATTTCTTTTTGCAAAGTTCCTGTTTCTGGCACTGCTTTTATTTTCTCCTGGAAAATTGTAATGAAAGGGGTTGTGAAATTATATTTAATTGAAAGTATTTTTTCTTCTTCAAGAAAGTTAGCCCATGATTCTATTGTTTGAGTTGAAACATTCAATGCTTTTGCAGCATCTTCAAATGATAATTCCTCTCTCTGCTTAACTAATTTAAGAAGTTCATCAACCCTTGTCCTTATTATATTTGTTTCACTTTCAAATCTGTCTAAAAGCTCTTCATCAGTTAATTCACGGGCCATATCTCAAATCAAAAGTTAGTTAGTATTTAAAGGTTTTGATGTTTAAA
>CAYMFI010000046.1:0-5376 GCA_964389855.1 uncultured Methanosarcinales archaeon | reverse complement strand
ATTTTTGCAATAACTTTGGGTGAGGCTCCTTTGATTTCTTCTTCATATTGTAGAAGTTCGTTTTTTTCTATTTCTTTCCTAAGCCAGTCCTCGTCTATTTTAAAGTCTGTTATTCTGCCTCTTATTTTTCTTGCTTCTTCTTCTTCTTTTATTTTCTCTTTTATGTTTAGAAAGGAAAGTCCTGCTTTTTTGTAAAAGACATCAGACAGTTCTTTTTTAATCACATTTTTATCGTCAAAATTATTTTTTAAACCTGAATTTAGAATTGCAATAAGATTGTTGAGTTCTTTTGCAATTTCCTTTTCATCTTTACTTCTTGAGATTTTATCATAGATATTCTTTCTCGAAGCGAACAAATAGTATTCATTTAGGCATTTCTTTTTTAAAAAGATCCTCCTCTTGAATATCCCGAGGTCTGCTTCATAAGCCCGAAAGAGCGCCTCTTCTGCATAGTGCGAGATTGAATACGAGTCAAGCTTAAGTGAATCCTTTTCAGTTGGCAGCGCAATCCCCACTTTTCTGCAAAAGCGTTTTGCTACTGGCATAAACATTTTTAATGTTTCATCTGAAACCTGCAGGGCAAGAGAAGGATAATCCATTGGGCTTTTTTCTGCAAGCATAGAAAATGAGGATGGCTTTTTTTTAAGTGAAAAAAGATCCAGTTCAAATAGAGGATTTTCATAAGGAGGCACTCTTTTATTTGCAATATAAGCCGAGTAAATCGAGAATTTTATGCATTCTCCGGCAAGCACATCTTGTCTGAAATCATCAAATCTTTTTTGAGAAACTGAATTAAATTTCCTTAGCGTCGCGCTTGAAAGCGCAACTCTTTTAAGATATTCTGGAAGAAGGTATGCAATTTCTTCATCATAAATCTTAGACATCTCTTTCTTTAATGCAGCAATTCTTTCTTCAGGATCATAAACTGGCAAGAGCATAAGATGATGATTCTTGTATATTGGCCACTCTTCGGGCGACTTTCTAAATAGTTCTGAGAAAATGTTTTTCTCCGGCCTTCCAATTGAAACATTGTTTATTTGAACAAGAAGCCCTGATTTGTCTCTTATGTCATAAAACTCTTTTTTGCCTTCTATATAGTTTTTGAAGAAATCAGGTTCATAAAAACAGATTATGTCAATGTCAGAATTGGGAGAAATTCTGCCGTGTACAATTGAGCCACTAAAGGCAATGCTAACCACGCAGTTCTCTTTTTTCAACTTTTTTACGTAACGGTTTGCAACCTGCTGCATACGCTTCTTAAATGATAGCATTTCCTTGCGATTGCTGAACATTGATTTTTTCATTTTAAAATGCGGCCAAAGCCAGCGGTCTTTTTCAATTATTCAATAGCATCTTTAATACTCCGCCTGAAATCTAGCGGCGAATGTTTTTAACTTTTGTTATGTTCCCATTCTGAATTTATATAGACGATTCCATAATCTTTGATTTTGCTCTTAACTTCAAAATGCGTAAGCCTGTCAGATATATCCAAAGGCAGGAAATCCTTTTCGGTATGAATGGCTGCAGTGACGAAATACTTGCCCTGCAATAACGGAAGTTCTTTTATTTTGTATCTTACATGCCCCTTTCCGCATATACTTTTTATGGGAAAATCATGGAATTTAGTATTTGGACCGGTTATGTGCGTGCCGTCATCTCTGTAAATTGCAATTCCAAAAACTGGATTCAGCACTTCTTTTTCGGCAAAGTATTCTATTTCGATTATCAACGGTTTTCCTGTGAAAAAAACATCCTTTTCAATCAATTGTTCATTTTCAGCGTTTTTTCCCATCAACTTAACCCGCACTATCCGCGTATGAGATCCGCGTTTTTTTATTCCTGCTTTCTCTTTAAGTTTACCTATGCTCTCAACAATCTGTTCTCTTTTTCTCTCGAGCGATTCTATATTATGTCTTACCAACTCAGCAGTGTCTGCATCGCTGTTCTGCTCCAGCTGCTGTTTTAACTCCACCAATTTTTCATCAATCTTTATAACATTTGACCTCAATAGTTCAGCAGTATTTTTAATGCTATCAACAGGGCTTAAGTTTGAAAACATCTTAGTTCTCTTCAAATCATTATTTGATAATAATTTTTTTGATTTGACATCCTCCATTGAATCCAAGAAAAACAGCCTGGCATTTATGTAATTCAATTCGCCGTCTATCCGCTCATCTTTATAATTAAACTCATTTTCCAGAAGTTCTTTCGCTCTCCTTAACAGATTAACCTCGTTTTTTGTATCCTTAAGAAGGAAAATTTCATCCAAGAGCACCTCTCTAAGCGATCTTAAAATTTCTTCCTTCTTGTTTGGGAAAGGGTCTGTTTTTAGCTGTATGCTGAGAACATTGTCCAGTTCCTTGAGCATCTTCTTTTTCTGCTCGATTATCTGTTCTGTTCTGCTTTTTTCTTCTTTTTCATTCTTCCTATTTCTAGTTAACTCCTTTAACTGCTGTTCAACTTTTCTGAGGTTTGAGTTCAATATTGCTTTCTCAGTTTCTCCATTCTCAAGAATCCATTGGCTGAGAGACTCTATTTCATTATTAACTTCAGCCAAATTCTTTTTTTGCTTCCACACAATTATAGAATTTAATATTCGCCCCCTGTTTTTTTCTAATGAGTTCTTAATTTGTTCTTCCTTTTTCTTCAACTCATCTAACTTTGTTTTCTTTTTCTTCAATTTTTTTAAGAAGTCCGATTTGTTTTTGGTATAAACCCGGTTTAAATATTCATAAACCACCTTTTCAGGGGAGCCGTAAGTTTTTATCTCGCCTTTTTCAAGGTATACCGTCTTATCGCACATATCAATGATCCAAGGCATGGAATGGGACACCAGCAGAATGGTCTTCCCCCGCTCCTTCATACTCCTAATCAGTCCCAAGCTCTTTTTTTGAAATATTTCATCTCCAACAGATATCGCTTCGTCAATAAGCAGAATGCTGAACTCACTTAGCAGAAATGTGCTAAATGCCAGCCTCATTATCATCCCAGTAGAATATGTCTTCACTTTTTCATTAATGGCATCTTCAAGGCCTGAGAATTCTATTACCTGCTCTGTTCTTTCAGAAATTTTATCCTCAGGCACTCCCAATAAGACACTGTTCATCTTGATATTTTCTCTTCCGGTAAGCTCAGGATTAAAACCGGCTCCGAGCTGCAAGAGGGGAAGTATCTCGCCTTTCACTTTTACCCTGCCTTTCGTAGGTTTCAGTATTCCCGCAATAATCTTTAGGAGCGTTGTTTTCCCAGAACCATTTACTCCTATAATACCTACAACTTCGCCTCTCCTGATTTTCAAATTTATATTTTTTAGAGCATAATGCTTTTTATCATTTGGACTTCCGCCGGCGCTTCCATTGTCATATTTCTTATAAACGCCCTTCAAAATAATTGCACAATCCCCTATAATTTCAGCCATTTTGTTTCCCACTGTAATTTTTTGCTCCTTAATATTTTTTCTTTATATGTCTATCTAGATTTCCTCCGCAACATAATCTACTTTTCTCTTAAAGTAAAGTATACCTGCGAGAAATATTGCGATGCATATTGTTGCAGTTATAATCAATTGTTTTGGTTCAGGGCAATAATGATAGATTAGGATGTCCCTCGCTTCATTGATAAGACGGGCCATTGGATTTAACATATAATATCTCAAATATTTTTGGGGTATCTGCGTTTCTTTATAAATAATTGGTGTAATCCAAAATCCTATTAATATAAGAATGTTCCATAAATGGGAGACATCTCTAAATCTTGGATAAAGCACAGAGAGAAAAAATGATGTTCCTAAAACTACGAGGAATAAATTGATGAGGTTAATGATTAGCAGAAAATTTATGGGACTTAATTTTATGCCGCTTAAAATTTCAAATAAAAAGAAGATCAGAAGATTAATTAAAAATGAGAATATGGATGTAAGGCACGAAGCAATCACTATAAAATGCTTTGGGAATTTCATGGTGTTAATTATTCCTTTCTTGATTATGAAGCAATTCATGCTTGTGGTTGTCGCTTCTGCAAAAAAGTTCCACAGGATTATTCCAAGCAAGAGAAACAATTGGTAATGAGGAACCGTGAGATTGATGGCTTTTGAAAAAACTAGGTATAAAGTAACAAGCATAATCAGTGGCGTTGCAACAGACCAGAGGTATCCGAAAAAAGCATTCTTGTATCTGAGCCTGAAGTCAGTGACTGCAAGCTCTTTTATAATGAAAAGATCACGCCAGCAGCTTCTTATGCGATGGTGAATGTTAGTCAAAATACTCCTTGCATTTCTCGAATTTTTGACATTTTTATATTTCGCCATATGCACACTTCTTTTCTTTTTAACCTTTTAAATATTTCTTTTTGAACTACTTTTAAAAACAGCACCAACTATTCCCATAATAAAAGCATAAAAAAATATTGCCAAAAGCATAACTGAAGACTTTTTAGTGATTCTTTTGTGCCTTCCAAACAGCATTTTCAGTTTCATTTTCCAACTGCCATTCCTTCTATAATGGCTCCAGTCAAACCACCTGAAATTAAAGAGCCCGCACACAAAATTCTTAAAAAGCGCCGAACAATTGAATGGTCCCCTCTCCTTCGCGTTCAGCCCTCTGAACTTCAGCATCCCATAAACCACGTTCCTGTTTTCTAGGAAATACCTTTTCTCTCCGCTGTAGAATTGTGGAATTGAATGGAGTGCAAGCGCATTTTTTTCATAGCAGAATTTTATGCCTGCCCTTCTGCACCTTAGGAAGAAGTCAGCATCCTCCAAATATGTTCCGTAATTCTCGTCAAAAATCCCGACTTTTTTAAATGCTTTTCTTGATATTGCAAAGCAGGCGCTCACCTCAAGAAAGGACTCCTCCTGCCCTGAGGCGGGCCACATAACCCTTCCGTTGGAAAAGATTATCTTTGGGAACGCTATGCCCGAATTTAGAATTGCCTTTTTCGCAAGCAACGCTGCTGAATTTGCCTTAAGGCGCACATCATTGTCAACAAAGATTATCGCATCGCCCTGAGCATTCCTTATCCCAAGGTTGCGCGAGAATGCAGCGCCCATCCTCTTTTTATTCCCAAAAAACCTTAGATGGCTGTCTTTTTTGCTGATTTTTTCCAGAACCTGCGGTGAGCTGTCTGTTGAGCAGTCGTCAACGACAATCACCTCAAACTTTTTTCTTTTAAGAGAATGCTCTGCAGCATTTATTGTTTCTTCAAGAGTTTTCTCTCCGTTGCAATTAGGGATTATTATGCTTGTAAAAATCTCTTTCATCTGCCAGCCACTTCCTTCAAAACTTTTAAAGTTTCATTTGCACAACTCTCCCAAGAGTGAGATTTTGCAAATGCAAATGCATTCCTGCCAAGGCGCTCCCTCTTCTTCCCATCCCTGAG
>CAYMFI010000045.1:0-5475 GCA_964389855.1 uncultured Methanosarcinales archaeon | reverse complement strand
AGATGGCAGCACAGGTTGCTCATGCATCTGTTGAGGCTGCTCTCAGGTCAGACAAAGAGATTATCAAAAATTGGCGCGCTAAAGGGATGAAGAAAGTTGTCCTGAAAGTAAAAAACAAGGAAGAGCTTTTCAAGTACAAAGAAATTGCAAAAAATAATAACCTAAAAACAGCTTTAATAACAGATGCAGGAAGGACTGCTATTGAGCCAGGAACAAAAACCTGCCTTGCAATTGGCCCTGATGAAGAAAAAAAGATAGATGAAGTAACAGGCAGCCTTAAGATGATGTAATTTTTAAAGCAAAAACTTTTAAATAGTTTAATACTTCCATAAAATGGGCTTGTAGCTCAGCCTGGAAAATATGCCTTAAAGCATATTTTGGGCAATAGTAGCAATCGGCTCTTAACCGATAGGTCGGGGGTTCGAAACAGCTTCTTGTTAAGCTGGCACGCACAGGGAGTCTTGGATTAAAAGCCAAACCCACTTAGCTCGCTAACACTCACAAGAGTTGTCGAAATGCCCCCCGAGCCCATTTTTTATAAAATTATAAAAAGGATATGGTAAATGTTAATTAAAAAAAGAACTATCATTGGATGCAGAGAGCCAGTAGTCCTTACATTGGGGAACAAGAAAAAAAAATTTATTGCAAGGATTGATACGGGCGCAAGAACAAGTTCATTGGATATGCAGCTTGCTGTTGAACTGTCGCATTCTAAAATACTCAAAACAAGAGTGATCAAATCTGCTAGCGGGATTGGCTTAAGACCAATTATAGAAGTTAAAATAATGTTTGCAGGTAAAAAAATTATATCAAATTTTACCCTTGCAGACAGGTCCCGCATGAAATACAAAATATTAATAGGAAGAAACATCATCCGTAAGGAAAAATTTTTAATAGATCCCTTAAAAAAATTGCACAAAAAACCAGTAGAAATATAATGAAAGCAGCGATAATAAGCCTGGAAAGTGAAAGTTCAGAATGGACAGTAACAGCCATGCAAAAATATTTCAGTATTGTTGATAACATAAACCTCAAGGAAATTGAAGTGCATTCATTAAAAAATAAAATAGAAATTTTGCATAACGGAAATCCTCTGGGAAAATATGACTGTATTTATGTAAAGGGTTCTTTTAGGTATGCATTAATCTTAACAGCAATAACCTCTGCTTTATTTGACAAAACATATATGCCTATCGCCCCAGAATCATTTGACATAGTCCATGATAAGTTTCTTACACAGTTAGTGCTGCAAAAGCATAATATCCCTATGCCTAATTCTTATTTCTCTCCAACACTTAATGCTGCAAAAAAAATATTGAGAAAAGTTAATTATCCAATTATAATAAAACTTCCCAAAGGTACTGGCGGCAAGGGGGTTATGTTTGCTGACTCTTTCCCAGCTGCAAGTTCTATGCTTGATGCAATAGGACCATTAAAGCTTCAGGTTGTTATACAGGAGTATATGGAAACAAACAGCACAGACACAAGGGCAATAGTGGTTGGCGATAAGGTTGTTGCAAGCTACCAGAGAAAGGCAACTGAAGGAGAAAAAAGGGCTAATATCCATATGGGCGGCGTTGGTATAAAATGCATCTTAGATGAAAAAACAAAAAAAGTTGCTATAAAAACAGCAAAAGCACTTAAATCAGACATATGCGCTGTGGATATACTTGAAACTCCTCTTGGACCATTTGTAATAGAAGCTAATCTCTCACCTGGGCTGCAGGGTGTAACAAAATACACTAAGATAGATGTTGCAGATATTATTGCTAAATTCTTATATAAAAAAGCAAGTGAATTCAAGGATAAGGGCAAAGTTCAGGATGCATCCAAAATATTTGCGGACCTTGGAATAAAAGCCACATCAGATGAAATAAAGGAAATAATAACAAATGTTGATTTCAGAGGCAATAGAATTCTCCTGCCAGAACTAATCACAAAAATAACCAGGTTTGATGAAAAAGATGAACTGGTTATCAGGGCTGATAAAGGCAGGTTAAGTGTAGAAAAAATAAAAGGGGAAGAAGGAAAATAATTAATCAGATGAAGATTGCAAGTTTATTTTCTGGTGGCAAGGACAGTGCTTTTGCATTATACAAAGCAGTGCAGAAAGGTGATGAAGCTGTTTGCTTAATCACAATAAACTCAAAAAGAGCTGATTCTTATATGTTCCACATACCAAACATTAAATTGGCTAAATTGCAGTCAGAGGCATTGGAGATTCCTATAGTTTATATGAATTCTTGCGGTGTTAAGGAAAAAGAGCTTGAGGATCTAAAAAAAGCTATGGCAGTAGCAAAAGAAAAATATGAAGTTGAGGGAATTGTATCTGGTGCTCTTGCATCAAATTATCAGGCACAAAGAGTAAAAAAAATCTGTGATGAATTAAGTCTCAAGTCAATAAACCCTTTATGGAGGATTGATGAAGAGAAGTATCTTAAAGATTTGATTAAAGCAAAGTTTAATGCCATAATAACAGGCATTGCGGCAGATGGCTTAAGCAAGAGCTGGCTTGGAAGAAAAATTGACACTAACTGCATTTCTGATTTAAAAAAATTGCATGAAAAAAACAAAATCCATATTGCTGCAGAGGGTGGAGAGTATGAAACATTTGTTCTGGATTGCCTTATGTTTAATAAAAAAATTGAGATAAAAGATTCTGAAATAAGAATGGAAAATGAATGCACTGGCCAGTATATAATCAAGATAGCAGAGCTTGTTAAAAAATAATATACTAAAAAGTATATTAAAATATTAATAAATATATTAAATGTTATATACATATATTAAAATATTAAAAAGTATACCAATTTAATAAAAAGGATATTAATTAAGGAAAAATTAAAACCTGCTGAAATGCCCGAATTCTGCCATTACAGCCCTTGTATTGCCATTTTAAAATCGAAAGATATATAAACAGCACTATCTTCTTTTTTTATATAATCAAATGGCTATATCTCTTGTTAAAATAGTTGATTTTAGCTAACAAAATTATTAAACAAACTAAAGGGCAAAAGAAGATAAAATGACTGATTCAGATTATGGAGCAAAAGATATTCAGGTCTTAGACGGCTTAGAAGCAGTTAGAAAGAGACCAAGCATGTATATAGGTGATACTGGGTCAAGAGGCCTGCACCATATGGTCTATGAAGTGGTTGATAACTCAATAGATGAAGCCCTGGCTGGATTCTGCACAGAAATATCTGTTATAATGCATAAAGACAATACAATTACTGTTATTGACAACGGAAGGGGCATTCCTGTTGAGATGCATCCAAAATATAACAAGCCTGCTATTGAGATAGTAATGACCAAGCTTCATGCAGGCGGAAAATTTGATAAAAAATCTTACAAGGTCAGTGGCGGATTGCATGGTGTTGGAATATCTGTTGTTAATGCTCTGTCAAAAGAGCTGAACATTTATGTTAAAAGAAATGGCGAGATTCACTTCCAGAAATATGCCTATGGAAAGCCTGCATGCGATGTTAAAGTTGTTGGCAAAACAAATGAAACAGGAACAAAAATTACCTTTTTGGCAGACGAAACTATTTTTGAAAATGTTGAGTACAGCTTTGATATTTTATCAAGCAGGCTGAGAGAGCTTGCTTTCCTTAACAATGGAATCAAGATAAGCATAAAAGATGAATCAACTGAAAAAAGCTATGAATTCTGCTATCAGGATGGGATAAGATCCTTTGTGGAGTATATTAACAAAAATAAAAAAGTATTGCATGAGATAGTATACTTCAATAAAGAAAAAAATGAAACATCTGTTGAGGTTGCATTGCAATACAACGATGGGTATATTGAAAATATATTTTCCTTTGCCAACAGCATAAACACTGTAGAGGGAGGAACCCATTTATCTGGCTTTAAAACAGCGTTAACCAGAACATTTAATTCTTATGCTGAAAAAAACGGCATAAAGGATGTTAAGCTGACAAGCAATGACATAAGGGAAGGGCTCTCTGCCATTGTCTCAGTAAAGATTCAGGAGCCGCAGTTTGAAGGCCAGACAAAAACAAGACTAGGCAATTCAGAGGTTAAGGGAATAGTTGATTCAATAGTTCATAATGGACTGTCTGTTTTTCTTGAAGAGCATCCGCAGATTGCAAAAATAATTATTGATAAGATGATAAATGCTGCAAGAGCAAGAGAAGCTGCAAGAAAGGCAAGGGATTTAACAAGAAGGAAAGGAGTGTTAAATAATTCCTCATTGCCTGGAAAGCTTGCAGACTGCTCTGAAAAAGACCCAAGCTTGTGTGAGATTTATATTGTGGAGGGCGACTCTGCAGGAGGCTCTGCAAAGCAGGGAAGAGACAGGAAGTTTCAGGCAATTTTGCCATTAAAGGGAAAAATCCTAAATGTAGAAAAAGCAAGATTAACAAGAATAATAAGCTCTAATGAAATTGTTACACTAATCTCTGCATTAGGAACAGGAATAGGCGAGGAATTTGATATAAGCAAGGCAAGGTACCATAAAATAATAATAATGACAGATGCTGATGTTGATGGAAACCATATTGCATGCCTGTTATTGACATTCTTTTATAGATATATGAAACCATTGATAGAGCAGGGGTATATATATTTGGCTATACCGCCACTTTATTTGATAAAAAGCAGGAACCTGATAAAATATGCGTATAATGATGCTGAAAAAGACCTGATAATGAAAGGTGTTGATTCTAACTTTAATATTCAGCGTTACAAAGGGCTTGGTGAGATGAACCCAAAACAGCTTTGGGATACAACAATGGATCCGTCTAATAGAAGCTTAAAGCAGATAACTATAGAGGATGCTTTGCTGGCAGATGAAATGTTTACTGTTCTGATGGGAAATGAAGTAGAGCCAAGAAGAAAATTTATTGAAGAGCATGCCCTAGAAGTAAAGAATCTGGATGTATAAACCCCTAAGAATTATTCATTTTTATGCAATTGTTCTTCAAATTTTTCTGCACATTCCTCTGAGCAAAACCTGTAGACTACACCGTCTATTTCTTTTTCAAAAAGAGACTCTGGACCCATTAAAATCTTACCGCAGTGCCTGCATTTTGCTCCCTGTCCGTCGTCTTCTGCCCCTTCCATAAAACCCTGTTCCCAGGGCTCCATTGCATCATCTTCTACAAGAGAGTCTCTGCCTTCATCAGAATAAGCCTTTTCAATATCCTCTGATTCATTTATTTCACTTTTTTTCATATAATACCCCTAACATGTTATAATAAAATCATTTTATATATTAAACTTTTGGTTTTTTGTACGAAAGCTTTATAAATAATCCATTTTTCCTCTCTAGGGTATAAGGTTTATAATATGGCAAAAGAAAAATCAGCATTAAAAGTATCAAAAATAAAAAAGAAATGGTATCAGATTTTGGCTCCAAAGGAATTTAATGAGATGTTAATAGGTGAAACACCTTGTTTAGATCCAAGGCTTCTTATTGGCAAGGTTATAAGAATTAACCTAATGAACCTT
>CAYMFI010000044.1:0-5478 GCA_964389855.1 uncultured Methanosarcinales archaeon | reverse complement strand
TGTTGTTGAGCTAGACCAGCTGAATGCCCCTATTTCAGATGTAACATTATCTGCCTTGAACTGGTAGTAGTCTGTTCCAAGTGATGCAGAACTGCTTGACCATAATGAAGTTGCATTTAATGTTAGGTTAACAAATACATTTCCATCATTCCTTACTCTTAATGGTGCCGGATTATTATTTGTTGTATCATTTATATCTCCCAGACTCATTGTTCCAAAGCTTGATGTGTTATCAACTAAGGTTATTGCCTTGTATGATTCTATTGTGAAGTTCCAGACACTGCTGTTTATATATACTGTTTGATCATAAACCATAACCTTCCAGTAATATGGAATATCTAATTCCAATTCTGCTGCTGGTGTGTAATTCATCAGTGTTGTATTGGCTGATATAGTAAGATATGAAAGGTCTGAAGAGTTATAAATATAAATAGTGTAGTTTAGTAAATCATCATTTGAATCAGTTGCATTCCACTCAAATGCAGGGGTTTTATCATGAACAGTTGTGTTTCCATCTTCTGGTTTTGTAAGGTTTATTTCTGGCGCTGTATTTCCAATAGTTACATTAGTGCTGTTTGTCCAGCCGCTCCACACCAAATCATCATAAACATTTACAGAACATATCCAATCATCTTCGTTTGCTGTATCAATGCTTTCTATATCTCCTGTTGCAGTTGTATTAGTCCAGCTGTTTAGTGTTACTGTTATGTTATTTTCATCATCACTATCCCATAAGGTATTGTTCCTGTACCATGTTACATTAGCTACAACATTATCATTATCTGCATCTGTAATATTAAAGCCGCAGTCAAGTACATCATTAGTTGACGGGCTTGCAGGCGTTACCTTCACATCAACTATTGTTGGAGTAGCATTACCTTCCTCAAAAGCATAAAAAAATCCTAAATAACTTTTATAATTAAAGGAAGATATATTGCCGATTACTGGCTGAGATATTGCTGTTGTTGTCTTGTAGTTTGCTGATGATATGTTTGTTCCCCCGCTTGATATTATTGTCTGGTTTGAGCTGTATGTTGTTCCGCTTGTTATAAATGAGCTTATCAATGGAGCAGTTAGTGATAGAAGCGTGAAGAAGAGTATAGCATAAGCTGCTATGTTTTTGAACAGAGTTTTATTTATCTTAACTGGCTTCTCTATCCATTTTTCATTTATTTTATGCATTTTTCTTTTTTGCCCTGTTATAGACTGTCCAGATGGTTTTGTCGCTTCTGTTCAGCAGCAGGGCTATCTGATGATTTGTGAAGGATGTATTTTGTTTCAAGTATGATACAAGAACCTCAAGGATTGAAAGCGATCTATCCTTAACAACAGATAATGGTATGAAGAAATTTGGTCTTTTTTCAGTTATGAATTGTGTTTCTGCTCTTTTTATGCCAGCTCTATAATATATTGTCCAGATGTTTCTCTCATCCCTGTTAGTTAAAACAGCTATTTTATGATAAGAAAGCCTGTAAGTCTGCTTTAAATATTCAACAAGGGCTTCTAAAATGCTTACACTTCTGTCGTAGAAAATAGCACTGGGTATGAGAATTTCAAACTTATCAGTATCTTTATCTAGTTCTGAAAGCTTTTTTTTCAGTTCTTTATTCTGCATAGTTCTTTCAGTAAGGTTAATATTCCTACAATGTATGTATTAATATATAAATATTATTAAATTATAAAAAAGATGTTTTGTTGATAATCAACAAAGAAGCCTGAAAAAGACATAAAACAAAATTTTTATCTAAAAAAATAGAAGGATTTAAATATATGTATTATAACTTATAATAGTTATACTAATAAGACATAGAATAGAAAGGTTTAAATTTAAGTAGTATAACTTATAATTATTATATTATCCGGATAGAATGTTAACAGGAAAGGAGATAGAAGTTCTGAAACTAAAGAAAAAGAAATTGACGCAGGTAGAGATATCTAAAATTCTGAAGGTAAGCCAGCCAGCTGTTTCTGGATTTTACAATAATGCAATGAAAAAAGTAAGAGATGCAAGAAAGATTTCTGAGATAGCCAAGAAGTTGGATGTCAAGCTGGAGGATGAAGAATTTTAAAAGATGAATTTTAAAATAGAAAACAGGAAAGAGAAAATAGCTAAGTTAGAGAGAAAGATAAAGCTCTGCAATGATTTCCTTGAAAAGACTGAAAACAAAGCTCATTATGAAAACTTCATTAGAAAATATTCTGCAGAGATTGAGAGAGCTAAAGCAAATCTGTATTTATTGAAAAAACTTGATAAAGCAATAGTGCCAGCTATTTCAGTTATTTTTATTTTGGCTATGTTGTTTTTCTTAAGACCTGCTTTTATTGGTTATTTTGCATTAGAGAATGTTAGCTCCTATACACAAAATATTGATACTACATTTGTTGAAGATAGTGTTTACTTGCTTTATTTAAAACATGAAGGTGAGTTAAAATCATTAAAGCTTAATGGTGAAATCATAGGGGAAGGTACTGCCAAGATCTATCTCGAGGCAGGCAATGAAAGTTATCTTGTATTTGATTCTACTGCTCTTGAAGAGCATGGTATTACAGCTATAACAGGTCTTGCTGTTGGAGAGTTTAATAAAACAGAGGAAAACGAAAGCATTCCATCTGTACAGGTTAATGAAACAATCCTTGATGAATTATTAAATGAAACATTTCTAGCTAATGAAACAGTTGATTTAAATGAAACTCTAGTTGATGATGCACAAGAAGAAATTACAAACCCTCCAGAAGATGCAAAGATTCTGATTGAGCTTGTGTATAATAATGGAACAGAGTTTGATATTAATAATGATGGCATTGAAGCAAGGGAGGGGATAGTTGACTTTAAGGCTAATGCAGAATTTAACTGGGATGTTGATGAAGCTAATTTATGCACAGCATGGGAAACATATTCTATAGAGAATGAAAGTTCTGTTAAAGTCTGTTATGGAAATGAAAAATGCTGTAATTTTATTGGGCTTGAGCCATTAACCTCTAACTGGGATGAGGTTTTCTATTCTTACTATTTAAGGTATGGAGCTAGCTCAAAAAATAAAATAAGCACACAGGTTGTTTATGTTGACTATAGCGTTAGTGAGGAAAATCCATATTCTTATGTTTATTATTCTGACTGGGCAAGCCTGAATGCAGTCTTTTTAGAAAAAGAAAAAATAACTTACTTTAATGATATTTGTGTTGAAACATGCTTGCTAAGCCTTGATGAAACATCTTACAGATTAAGAATTGAATTGGAAAATGCAACCTTAAGGCTTGACAATATAAGCTATACAATGATACTAAAAGAGGTTAAAGTGGTAAATAATGCTCCCATTTTGTTAGCTAATGTTTCTGATATTTTAATCACTAAAGGAAACAGCATTTCAATTGATTTAAGTGAATACTTTTCTGATCAGGATAATGACTCGCTGCAATATGTTGTTTATGAAATGAAAGATGTTTCTGTTTTGATTGATGAAAGCATTGCAGTATTAATTCCTGATGATGGCTTTACAGGAATAAGATATACATTTATTACAGCAAATGACTCAAAAGCAATAGCAGTCTCAAATGTGTTTAAGGTTAATGTTATTGAAGCAGAAGAAATTTTAGAAGCGGAAGTGATAGTTGTTAAAAACATTACCAAAACCCCAACACAATTAGAAGCAAAAATTAACAATCCAGTAAAATGGGCAAAGAAAGTTAATGCAGAAAACAATGAGAGTACTGCTAAAAATATTAATGTGTCTTTCAGTATTCCAGAAAAAGCATTTAATCTTGCTGTCAAGGACATTAAATTAGATAAATTAATTGATAAAAATAAGATAGTTGTAAAACCAAATAAAGAAATGAGTGTGCTTAAGGAACTTAAAGAAGATAAAACAAAAGAAAAAGAGTTTGAATTTGAAGATAGCTTTGAAATAAACGAAACAAAAGAATATATTGTTGAGTATGAAACAGAGGCTCCAATTGCAATTGAAACAAATATTAGTGACTATAAAAAGCAGATAGTTATAAGCTCTGATATTCATTATGTAAATGTTTTGGCTTACACTGATGTTTCTGTTGAGGCAACTAAGGAAAGTGTAAAACTGTACTGGCTGAAAAATGGAACAAGAGAATTATTTGATGATGTTAAATATTATGACTTAAATAATAACTCACTGATTGACAGGATAGAATGGATTATTCCCAGTTTGTCTAACCAGACATTTGAGGTTGAGATCACTGTTCTTAATGTCCAGAGCTATCCAACTGTTGGGGGAGAATGGACTGTCCGCTTTGAAACAAGCGGAACAGCTAACTTGACAATAAGGGCTGTTAATGGAACAACATATGGAGATTCTGCTCCAGCTGATCTTAAGTTTATTGAGCTGAAATGTGGTGATAAAATTGTTAATGTAATTTATGACAACTCAAAAGTATTTGTTGCTGATTATGAATGCAATGAGACTGCATATCATACTGTAAGAGTTTTAACAGAAGGAGTTCATACCCAGGAGTTTAGGTTTGGCGATGCTTATGCTTATGCAAATAATCTTGCAGGGCAGATTCCAAAAACACTTAATATACAGGGCAAATTAACAGATTCTTCTGGCTCTGCTTTAACAGGAAACTATAACTTTAGCTTTAAGATTTATAATGTAAGCAGCGGTGGAACTAAGCTCTGGGAAGAAAACCAGACACTTGCTGTCCAAGATGGAATTTATGATGCTATTCTTGGCTCTTCAGTTGCACTGACTCTTGACTTTGACAGGCAGTACTATCTTGGAATACAGGTTGGGACTGATGATGAGATGGCTCCAAGGCTAAATCTTACAAGCAGCCCTTATATTTACAGGGCAAGCTTTGCTGAAAACATCAGCTTATATTCAACAGGCGGCTTGATAATGGACTCAACTGGCTTGAGCTTGAACAGAAGTTGCGGAAATAATGAAATATTGAAGTGGGATGGCTCATCCTGGAACTGCGCAGGAGATTCTGGAATAGGAAGTGAAGCAGACACTCTTGCAACAGTAACAGGGCGCGGAAACACAACAACCCAGCCATTGACAATTGATAGTGACGGAGATGAAACAACAATAATCGGTGGTGATTTAGAAGTGCAAGGCAACATCACAGGCAGCTCTCCAGTAAAAATAAAGGGCGGTTTGAATGTCTTGAATGCCTCGGGAACAACACAGCTTTATGTCAATGACACAACAGGTTATGTTGGTATTGGAACAACAACGCCAAGCCAGAAGCTGGAGGTTAATGGGAACATTAACGTAAGTGGTGATATAACTAGTGCTTCATCAATAGAATATAATATTGGCTCTTCAACAATGGATAATATATCAGATGTAACTATAAATGGTGTTTATAATCTTGATTACCTTGGTTGGAGTGTTTCCTATGCTGGAGATGTAAATGGAGATGGCTATGCTGATGTTATTATTGGCGCTTATATGTCAAACGCTGGTGGACCACTATCAACTTGGAAAGGTCAAGCACATA
>CAYMFI010000043.1:0-5510 GCA_964389855.1 uncultured Methanosarcinales archaeon | reverse complement strand
TTTATAGCGGATATTTGAATGTTTTTTCTTGGAAAGTGTTAAAAACTATTTTTTAGCTAGTTTTTTCTTACTTGACTTTGGAGGTATAAAATGTATAATAAAAAATTTTGCATGGTTATTTGGATTTGCCTTATTTTTCTTATAGCAAAGAGTGCAGATGCAATTATAATAAATGAGATAATGTACAATCCGGATGGAACAGACACTGGACGCGAGTGGATAGAGCTGTACAACAACGAGAATTTTGATGTGGATATAAATGAATGGAGGCTATTTGAAAATGATGTTAATCATGGACTGACAGTTTCCCAGGGTGAGTTTGTTATTCCCAGCAATGAGTATGCTGTTATAGCTGATAATGCTGATATTTTTTTATTGGATTATCCTGACTTTGATAAAACTCTTATTGATAGCGCTTTTTCCTTGAATAATCTTGGCGAGCTTATATGCATTAAAGACAGCTCACTAACATTAATTGATTGTGTTAACTATTCACCAATCTGGGGCGCGGATGGAAACAGCAAAACACTTGAGAGAAAAAATTCTGATGAAGAAAGCAATGAAGATAATTGGGGTGAAAGCATTTTGGAAAAAGGAACTCCCGGCATAAAAAATAGTGTTAGCAGCATCTCTTCAGAATCAAATTCAACTGCAGAGCCAAAAACAATATCAGTTTATGTTAGTGTTATTGGACAAAAACCATCTATTAATAATATAACTATCTCTCCTGATTATTACAGCACAGAAGGATTCCAGATAATGCCAAATGCAGAAGAAAATAAAGAGATTACAATAACCGCTGTTATAGGTAATGATGGTGGTATAGATAATATTACCAGCGTGAGTGCAACAATCAACAGCAATGAGATAGAGCTTTTGAGAAAAGAAACAATAAGTGAGTATGAAGCTGTTTATGAAGGCAAAGCAAATATGAATTTTTATGACGCTCCAGGAACTTATAAAATAGAGATTAAAACAGTTGATAGCAGCAGTTCAGAGGAAATCAAAACAGCAGAATTTGAATATCTTGAGCTTTTGGCAGTTGATATTAACTTTGATGCTATTAACTTTGGTGAGATTACTAGTGGAGCAAACAAATCACTTGATGAAAATAACGGTTTAATTATTAATAACATTGGAAATATTGTATCTGATATTGAGATTAGCGGTACAGATTTAACAAATAATGAGGGAATCATAGATATAGCTAATCTGCAATACCAGTTTGGTGCATCTTCATTTGTTTCTCTGTTAAATAATCCCACAATAGCAGACATTAATCTTGGATATGGAGAGTTAAGTTATAATAACCTAAACCTAAGGTTAAACATTCCAGAAGGAACAAAAACAGGAAGCTACTCTGGCTCTATAACAATAACAGCTATTGCTGACTAAAGATGAGAATTATTATTTTTTTATTTCTTATTTTTTTTCTTATATTTACAACAGTGAATGCTATTGGTGTTTCTCCTGCAAAACTTGAATTTAATGTTTTATCAACAGGAGTTTCTTTTGAAAAAGAATTTACCCTTTTTAACACAAAGGACATAGAATTAAGTTACCTTATATATACAACTAACTATGAAAACTGGTTTGAGTTCATTCCAGACAAGGTTTCAATTCCTTCAGGTGAAAGCACAAAAATAAAAGCAATAGCAAATATCCCTAAAGGAATTAATTCAGGCAGTTATAACATAAACATCTACATAAGACAAACAGAGTCTGAAACTAATCAGATTATCCTTAGCCCTGCTGTTGCAATAAAGGCAATTCTTTTTGTTGCAGATAATAGTGATGAATTAAAAAGTAATAACCTTAACTTGTCTTCAAAGGAAATCAAATTTAATATTACACAAGAGATTCAAAATAAAACAAATGAAAACAAAGAATCAGGAAACAGCTCTTTATTTAAAATTAACAGCAATGTAGTAAAACAAGCAAACTCAAAAAATAATTTTTCAGAGGTTGATACAAAAGGCCTTCTGGTAACAGCATCAATATTTTTTGCAGGTATTTTATTGTATAGTTTTAAGAAGTCTGAGCCATTTGAGCTTTAAGGCTTTCAATGAGTTTATAGAACTTCTTTATCAAAATTCATAGGTTTTATAAAAATCAGCAATATAAGTATATTGCTACAAAAACTACCCGCATATATTATCTATATCTTTTTTATATTTTTCATGTATCTCAAATCTTCTCATTTTCAGGGTTTCTGTTAAATCCCCTGCTTCAACAGTAAATTCCTTGGGAAGCAGAGCAACACCCATCACTGTTTCATACGGCTTAAACCCACGCTCTTTTGAAACCAGTCTCTTCTGTTCTTCTTGAAACAAACGAATTATCTTTTCATTTTTTATTAACTCTTCATCATTCAAATTATCTCCAATATTTTCCTTTTTTGCATATTCCTTCAAAGCATCAAAATCAGGAACTATTAATGCTCCTAAACGAGATTTGTCCTGGCCAACAACAATAACGTGATTAATGTAGGAACTTTCTTTTAGTTTATCCTCCAAATTCAATGGCTCAATGTTTTCTCCTCCTCTTAAGACTATAGTATCTTTTATTCTTCCAACTAACTTGAGATATTTTCCATTATAAGTTTTCTTGCCTAAGCCGCCTGTATTAAACCATCCGTCTTTAATAACTTCATCTGTTTGCTTCTTATTTTTGTAGTAGCCTTTCATAACCATTTCTCCTTTAGTTAGTACAATACCTACCTCACCATTAGGCAATTCCATACTATAATTATTCTTTATCCACAATCTTTATTTCTACCTCAGGTATTGGTGGTCCTACTGTAAACATAATGTCTTCCTTTTCTGTTCTGCCAGTAAGAACTGGAGATGTTTCAGTTAATCCATACCCTTCACAGACTCTTATCCCAATTGTATTGAAAAATATGTCTGTGGATTCAGTAAGTGCTCCCCCAGCACTTATAGCAAACCTTAGTTTTCCTCCAGTTACTTCTCTTATCTTCTTAAAGACAATCTTATCAGCCAGTTTATATTTCCAGCCCAGTTTTTTAACTGTTCTTCTGGCTTGTTCTAATTCTTCAGGTGTATAATTCAATCTATCAAATAAAGGATTTTTATCATTCAGTATCCTTTCAGTTTCCTTATATTTTTTTCCTATACTAACAGCTGTATTAAACATAAATCTTTTAATAAGGCTGCTTTTGTTAACATTATCTTTAATTCCTTTATGCAGGCTTTCCCATATTCTTGGTACACTGCACATAAGTGTAGGTTTTTCTGCTTTAAGATCTGGCAGAAGAACCTGTTTAAAGGGTTTACTGTAAGCAGTTGAAGCTCCAACACTTATTGCACAATATTCTACTATTCTCTCATAGATATGCCAGGATGGCAGGACTGATAAGAAATTATCATCTTTATTTATTCCTATTGCTGGTGGAGCATTCTTTATATTATGCATAAAGTTTTTGTTAGTAAGCATAACACCTTTTGGATTTCCGGTTGTTCCAGAAGTGTAGATTATTGTAATCAAATCATCTGGCTCTGCACTTTTTGATATATCTGCAAATAATGTATTTCCTTTATTTAATAAATTCTTACCCTTCTTAGTTATTTCATCGAAAGAAAAAATTGAGTGGGAATGTTCTTTATTATACTTCTTGTCTACTACTATTGCTCTTTTCAATATGTTTTCTTTCACAGAGCTGCCAGTTTTTTCATTATTCTTCTTTAGAAGATTTTCGGTGTTTTCATCTAGATATTTTTCTAGATATTTTTTTGCATCGGGTGATAAAATAATATTTTTATTTCTGTTATTTATCAATGATTTAACTTTTGAATAGAACTCCTTATTTATTTTTTTATTTTCTTCAAAATCAGACTGGTTTGCCCATTCAGGAATATGCTCTCCTTTTTTTGCAAACATATTAACCTTATCAAACAATATTATATTTTTTATTTCAGGCAAATCTTTTTTTACGTTATAAAACTCAGATAATTGTTTTTCTCCCTCAAATATAACAGCTTTTGAATCTGAGTGATTAAGCTTGAAAGAGACATCCTCATATCCAGTGCTTCCTGGCAGTGGAATATCTACAGCTCTGAGGCCATTAATAGCCAGGCTGGATACTATCCATTCAAGTCGATTATCACTTATAATGCCTATATGGTCAGATTTCTTTATTCCAACAGCCAGTAAACCAGTTCCAAAACTTTTAATTTTGTTATAGAATTCTTCATAAGATATTGGTTCAAATATATTGTCTTTTTTTACCTTAAAAGCAGTCCTGCCACCATATGAACTAACACTATTAGTTAGCATTTCATTTAATGTTTTTGGATTTTGTTCCATTATATACCCTTTAAGTTTTATAGTGTAAGTATAACTATTATAAAATAATTTCTATACTAAACAAGTTAAAATTTAAAAACAATTAGCTTATTTATCTTCAATAAACTCCCTTATTTTATAGACAAAATCCTGCGCTTCCTTATAATAAGCGTCATAATCCCTGCCAGAAATCTCTTTTATCTCCCTATGGTTTATATTCTTTGACAGTGTATAAAACTTTTTCATTGTATCTGCATACTTTTTATCAATAAGGCCCTTGTTTACCATATATATCTGCATCATATCTGCCACATGCTCTGGACTTGGCGGAATCTCGCCAAGCTTCATAAGCGCAGAGTGTGCTGCGTCAATAACAGCCCAATACAGATCAATTGTTGCCTGTAGTAGATGCCATTTTGAATTATACAAAGTTGAGGGTGCTTTTGCAAAATATGACCACACGCTTTCATGGGTTGGCCTTATCCTGCCCTGTTTTAGCAAAAATTGTATTGGCTCAAAAAATCCTGTGTCAAGCAGTGCAATACCTTCTCTTAACATATTTATTATAATAGGATCTCCTGCCCTGACATATTCCCAGAAAGCAGTAAGCTTTAATGTTGTTATATGAAGCATTGGAGAAATCTCTGTAATAAGCTTTTCAGTTATTAAGGTGTATGCTTCAGTAAGCTCTGGAGTAAGCCTGACTGTTAAGTCATCTATAATAACAAGAACATCAATATCTCCCTGGCTGGTTGTTTTCCTTGCAGAGCTTCCAAACAAAACTGTTGCTTTTATCAAATCTTTCATTTCTTCATATACTTTTTTTGAGAATTCATAAGCAATATCAAAATCCTGTTTTTTGTAGTTAGCAACACCAACATTTTGTTTTTTTAAGCTGAATTTCATTATAACACCTCTTTTTTTAAAATTAAACCTTTTCTTTATTAAACTTTTTGATTTTTAAATAGTTAAACCTTATTTAATAATTTACTCCATTGGAACATTGCTCCATAGCGTCCATTCATTTGAAGGGGAATATGCCCCAAAAACAAAAGATGGAGGATAAGTTTGCCCAAAATATGAATGCTGAATATTTTGCCATTGCGCTGGTGGAAGTCCGTCGCGTGCAGCACCCATTGAATAAACAGGGGAGCCCAGATATTCCCATGTTTTCATCATCCCATGAAAATAAGATGCATCTGTTG
>CAYMFI010000042.1:0-5556 GCA_964389855.1 uncultured Methanosarcinales archaeon | reverse complement strand
GCCAGTGCCTTTAAATACCCGAATATACAGGTGTGACAAGCAGTTTGTCCTTGACTTGTTGAGGGATATGCTTGAAACAAAAGAGGTTTACGGCCTTGTTGTGATGGACAGGAGGGATGCAAATATTGCTTTGTTAAAAGGAAAAACAATAATTCCTTTGGTTAAAACACACTCGCAAGTGCCTGGAAAGTTTAAGGCAGGGGGGCAATCAGCAGCCCGTTTTGCAAGAATAAGAGAAGGCGCTGCAAAAGACCACTATAAAAAGGTTGCAGAATACATGAAAAACCAGTTTTTAACACTAAAAGAGCTTAAGGGAATAATTGTTGGGGGTCCCGGACCTACAAAATATGACTTTGTTGACGGCGGATACATAACAAACGAGGTCAAAAAGAAAATAATCTCCATAAAGGATTTGTCCTACACAGAGGAATTTGGACTGCAGGAATTATTAGACAAATCCCAGGATGTGCTGGCAAAAGAAGAAGTAGCAGTTGAAAAGGATATAATGGCAAAATTCTTTAATTTATTATCAACAAAGCCAGGAATAGTCAGCTATGGTTTTAATGAAGTGAAAAAAAACCTTGAGATTGGTGCTGTAGATATATTATTGCTTTCAGAGAGCCTTGATGAGAATATAATAGATGAAATGGAGGCTCTGGCAAAAACATTTGGCACTATTGTTAACATAATATCAACAGAAACAAGAGAAGGAGTTCAGCTAAGGGAGATAGGCAAGATAGCTGCTATATTAAGGTATGAGGTTTAAAATAGATGGAAAATGAAGCAAAGGTTAGCGTAGCTGCAATTATTAAAAAAGGAGATAAATATCTTTTGGTCAGGCAAGGAAAAGGGGAATATCATCAAGGTCTATGGGCTTTTCCAGGTGGACAAGTTAAATCCAATGAAACATTGGATTCTGCTGTTATAAGAGAGGTACAAGAAGAAACTGGTTTAGACGTCTCAGTTGAAAATTTCTTTTGTGCACAAATTCTTAAAAATGATCATCCAATTGAATTTAAGCAATATCCTACTGTTGTAGTATTATTCTATAATTGCAATATACTAAAAGGAAATGTCATGCCTGGAAGTGATACTGAAAAATGTATTTGGGTAACTTTAGAAGAAATGGAAAAATACAAAATGCGCCCTACAATGCATAATGTAATTGAAAAACTCAAATAATTTTATTAACAATTTAAATATATCCCAAATAACTTAGCAGAACTGATATTTGAAAAGATTATTATAGCAAGACTATTTCTTTTTTAAAATGCAACTAATCAAAGAAGCTTTTGAGAAGCTTTACCCTGACAAAGAATTTAATTACTCTATAAAAATCAAATATACTGCAAGGTTCAAGCCATACAATGCTAATGTAAGATACACTAAAAATAGTCTTGAGTTTAGCTTAAGCAGGCAGTGGAAACATATAAGCAAAGACATTGTGATTGGGTTAATACAAAACCTTCTTCTGAAGGTATTTAATGATAAAAAACAGACAATAAACATTGATTTGTACAATTATTTTATAAGGAATCTTCATATATCAATTCCAAAGCAAAAATCAGACCCAACACTCGAAAGTTCCTTCAACAGGGTGAATAAAGAATATTTTTATAACATTGTTGAGATACCAAATCTTGAATGGGGAAGCAATTCAAAAAGAAAACTCGGCTCTTATGATTATCATACAGACACAATAAGCATAAGCAGGATTTTCATTGATGCAGAGCCAGAGCTTCTTGATTATCTTATGTATCATGAGATGCTTCATAAAAAGCTGAAATTCAACAACAAAGATAACAGAAGCTACCACCATACAAGGGAGTTTAAGGAAAAAGAAAAGGAGTTTAACAACTATAAAGAGATGGACAAAAAAATAAAGATGTTAATCAGAAAATCAAAATATAAGGAGTTTTTAAACCAATTTAGCTGGTAAAAATCAAAAACTATAAATATAGCTGGTTTTCCCTTTATTATAATTAGGTAATTATTATGGCAACAAAACTTATTGCAGCAACCTCTATCCAAGAGGGCAGGTATATAGTACTTGATGATGTTCCATGCAAAGTAACAAGTGTCCAGATATCAAGGCCAGGAAAGCATGGCCATGCAAAGGTTAGGATAACAGCAATAGGCATTATTGACAACAAAAAAAGAGACATAGTAATGCCTGGTCATGATATGGTACCAACTCCTGTAATAGACAAAAAAACAGCACAGGTTTTATCAGTACATGATAACATAGCTAATGTGATGGATGCAGAAACATACGAGACCTTTGATATAGAGGTTCCAGAAGAGCTGAAAGCAGACTGCATTCCTGGCTCTAATGTGCTTTATTGGTCAATAATAGGTAGTAAGATTATGAAACAGATTAAATCAGAATAGGTGTAAAATGGTAAAATTTCCAGAAGCAGAAGCAAGAATAATTCACAATATATTTGTATGCAAAAACTGCAAGACAAAAATAAGGGCTAATATAATGAAGGTTCTTCAGGGAAAAATCAAGTGCAGGAAATGCAATAGCAAGGCATTAAGGCCCCTTAGAAAGAAATAAAATGGATATTCAGACTATATGCGCTTTTATATTTATAGGCTGCATGTTGCTTTTTCTTTATATTAACAGAAAGAAAATAATTATTCAGAAGATATTCTATCCATTCCTTTATTTTGCTATGTACAAAACTAAGATTGGACTAGAATTAATGGATAGGATGGCCAAAAAACATCCAAAATTGTTAAAATATCTGGCATATTCTGGCATTGTAATTGGATTTTTAGGTATGGTTATAATGTCTGTCCTCCTTATTCAGAACTTTTACGGTCTGGTTACAAAGCCGGCAGCAGTTTCAGGTGTTGGGATGGTGGTTCCATTTAAGGTTAAGGGAGCTTTTTATGTTCCTTTCTTTTACTGGATTATATCCATATTTTTGCTTGCCCTTGTGCATGAGTTCTCTCATGGTGTTGTGGCAAGATTATATAAAATTAAGATAAAATCAAGCGGACTAGCTTTCCTTAATATTTTTGTTCCTGTAATCCCTGCAGCATTTGTTGAGCCAGATGAAAAAGAATTAAGAGAAAGACCTCATATACAGCAATTGTCTATTTTTGCAGCAGGGCCTTTTTCTAATATTATATTTGCCTTTGTTGTTTTGGCTATAATGGGGCTTGTTTTTGCACCAGTTTCCAATGCAATATTTAATTATGATGGTGTTCTGGTAACAGGCTTTACCCCAGGCAATGAAACCTTTCCTGCAGAAGAAGCAGGGATGACAGAAAATGAGCTGATAATTGGTATAGATAATATGCCAATTACCACTGTGGAGAATTTCACAAAGATAATGCAAAATAAAACTCCTAGTGAATCTATTGTTATTACAACAAATGTAACAGATTATAATATTACCCTTGCTGAAAGCCCTGATAATAAAAGTATGGGCTATCTTGGAATCTATTTAACCCAGAATCAGGAAATAAAAGAAAATGTCTTGCAAAAATACGGAAAAATTCTTCCAGATGTTTTTATTTGGTTTGTTGGATTGTTTTACTGGCTTTATGTTCTAAACTTAGGGATCGGATTGTTTAACCTAGTTCCTTTAGGCCCAATAGACGGCGGAAGGATGCTTCAGTTAGCAATGCACAAACTCTTTAAGAAAAAGAATGGCGACAAGATTTGGAAAGCAATCAGCTTTGTTTTCCTGGGGCTTGTTTTGATTAATGTTTTATGGCCATTTATCCAGAATATTATTAGGCTTATTATTGGATTTTTTTAGAATTTCTTTTTTCAAAGTATTTTTTAACTCTTTTGTCTATCTGGGGCCTTGCATTTATGTCAAGCTTGTAGTAAATCTTTTCAGCCTCTGGCCCCCATGAATAGTTGCCTTTTTCACTCTTTACTTTGCTTATCTTGAATTCCTTTAAAGCAAGACCTTTCTTAAGGTGATAATAAATAGAGCGCATGGTCACAGCAGGAAAAATATCAATGTATTTTTTGTATATATCATACCCATAGGCACTTTTCATAAAATAAAGTATTTCAACAATATTCTGCCTTATCTTGCTTTGGACTGGCCTGCCGCGGTTCATAAGAAGATTAAAAACTTGTTTTTTTTAAATATTTTTCTATATTGAAAATTAATATATAAAACCGAAAAGCTTTTATTAACTAACACTTAAATTTGAAACATAGTGGAATACAAAATAAAAACAGTAATATTTGATCATGGTGATGTAATCCAGCGATTTGATAATGATAAATTTATTAAGAATATAAGCCGTGGCGAATATGAAGAATTTTTGCTCAATGAAATAATATTTGAATCAGATTTATACAAACTTATTGATACAAATTCAATAACCCCAAAAGATTTCTTTAAGATTGTAAAAACAAAATTTTTTAACAAAGTTGAAAGAAAATATCAATTAAAGGTTAATGAATCAGAGTTCTTTTATGAATTTACTAATCGTTTTTCAGAGTTAGACAATCGGATTTTAGGAATGATGGATAAACTAAAAACAAAAGGGTATAAAATCGGAATACTTTCCAACACAAATAAATTAGACTATACTGTAGTAATAAGTAAAATTAAAAAAATTATTCCAATTGATTTTGAAGTTATGTCTCATTGGATAGGTGTTAGGAAACCCTGTAAACAAGCTTATTACAAACTTTCAGAAATCATACAATTATATTATAGTGAGATTTTATTCATAGATAATCAGGAAAAAAATATCAGACCAGCATCTGATATTGGCATTAAAACTATACTTTACGATGGAGATCCATCAAAACTAGAATCAAAACTGATGGAATCAGGTATAAAAATATAATCATTAAATTTGACTTTCCAAAAGATTTTTATTTAACCTATAAATTACTCTTTGTATGATAAAAGCAATCATCTTTGATTATGGAAATGTAATCCACAAATGGGACAATGATATTTTTTTAAAAGAGCTTATGAGACTGTCAGGAAAAGACTATGATTATGTTGCTAATATTACATTTAACCAAAGCTTGTACAACAAGCTTGAAACAGGGGAAATATCAGACATAAATTTTTTTAAAAAGATAAAAGATGAGCTTAATCTTAAGATAAGCCAGGATGAATTTTTTAAATTGTTTAGCAGCAAGCTATTGCAGGAGATCAAGACAACAATAAACATAATAAAAAAATTAAAAAAAGATTATAAGATTGCATTGCTTTCAAACACAAATAAAATAGACTTTGATTACATAATAAAAAAGTCTGAGGTTTTTCCATTGTTTGATACTGTTACACTGTCATTTAAAGTTGGATATGCAAAACCAAAGAGAGAAATATACCTTGATGCGCTTAATAAATTAAATCTTAGGCCAGATGAATGTGTTTATATAGATGACATAAAAGAATATTCTGATGCTGCATCAAAGCTGGGTATTCATGGAATATATTATACTTCTTATAAAAATCTAATTAAAGAATTGAAAAAATTAAATGTAAAAGTCTGATTTATTACTGTGGCCTCAGATTCCTTCTCTCTGCATCTAATAAAAGCCTTTTTTCTGTTATT
>CAYMFI010000041.1:0-5579 GCA_964389855.1 uncultured Methanosarcinales archaeon | reverse complement strand
GCCATTCATCTCACGCACTAAAGTGCTGAGATTTCTGGCTTATGCGATTAAAAAATCATAAAATCTGCAGAAATAATAACATATTTAAGCTAATTAATTTAAAAAAATAATATGCAGCTTAAAGACATAAAGAAAGATATACCAAGCCAGGCCTATTGTGTTCTGGAAAAGGAAATTGAAGAATTAAGGCCATGCCAGGAAAAGTCAATAAAAAAAGGATTGTTAGAAGGAAAAAACATCCTTGTATGCACTCCGACTGCAAGCGGAAAGACATTATGCGCAGAGTTGGCTTTTACAAAAAAGATAATGGAAAGAAAGGGGAAGGCAGTCTATGTTGTTCCTTTGAAAGCACTTGCATCAGAGAAATTTAAGTCATTCCAGGGAAGGTATCCTTCCATAAGAACTGCTTTATCTATTGGTGATATTGACTCTGCAGACCCTTACTTAGCAGATTATGATTTGATAATAACCACAAGCGAAAAATTTGACTCATTGATAAGGCACAGGGCAAACTGGCTAAGCCTTGTTTCATTGGTTGTGTTTGACGAGATACATCTTTTAAACGACGCTGGAAGAGGGCCGACATTGGAGATAGTCATAACAATTTTAAGAAATATTCTGAAAAACGTACAGATTGTAGGCCTCTCAGCAACAATAGGAAACCCAAAGCAATTGGCAGAATGGCTTGATGCTGAGTTGGTTGAAGACAATTGGAGGCCTGTAAAGCTCCACAAGGGAATTTACTTTAACGGCAAGATAGAATTTGAATAAAAATAAAAAATAAATAAAAGAAAGATTACTTCCAAAGCCATCCAAACATGCCTTTGCTTTTCTTCTCTTTCTGTGCAAGCTCCTGAAGCCTGTTTTGCTCCTGCTCCATGCTCTGTATCTGCTCCTGCATCATTGCCTTTATTTCATCATCGCAATCGCATTGCTCATGAAGCTGCTTTAATTCCTGTATTCTCAACCTATTCTGGTTTACTTCCTGCTCAATCTCTTCTGCTGAGCTTTTATCTCCGCCTGCAAAGAATCTTTTAAATCCGCTTCTTGTCTGTATTTTCTCCTCTGCTCTTATTGTTGCCTGAACAGAATTATTAAACTGGCGTGCAATCTGTGAAACATTTTTTCCAATGCCACCAACTAAATCCTCCATTGCAAGAAGCGTATGAACAGCCATTCTTACCTGATTTTGATTTTGGTAAACTTTCTGCTCTTTTTCACTTTTTCCCTCAATCTCCTGAATCATGGCCTGCTGCTTCTGCTGAACCATTTCCTGAAGCTGTGTTTTTGTCTGTGCTTTTAACTGCTGGTTTTGCTGAACCATCATTTCTGTATCTTCACCCTGATTTTGGGTCTGCTCTTCTTCATTAACTTGTTGTCCCTATCCTGTTCCCTGAACTTGTGATCCATCCTCAAGTTCTGTATCTTGTCCTGTGCCAGACCCATTAATACTGCCTTGAGCAGCAAAAACTATTGAACTCACTAAGAACAAACTAATAAACAAAACAAATATTTTTTTCATAATATCACCTCTTAATCAGGAATAGCTATAACTATATTTAAACTTTTCTAAAATCATTAGAGAATTAGTTTAAATTTTAATAAAAAATAAAAATAAAAAATAATTATTTATTTAATCTCTGAATACACTTCTCCAAAGACTGTCATGGATGTTATTGTTAATGCCATATTCCAGAATCCCATTAATATCAAAGGTATAATTACTGTGACAGTTGTTGCAGCTGTTAATAAAGTTACAATAAATCCAATAACCATTGCATAAACAATTAAAATAATCCATGCAACAAAGTACTTTGATGTAAATGCCTTCTTAAAAATATCTCCAATCTTAAATGCATCACTAAAATTCCATTTTTCAACAAAAAACATTAATGCCATTGGCAGTATATATGCTATTAAAACTGCAAACAATCCTAAAAATGCAAAAAGCTGATAATTTGCGCTTCCTGTTAATCCAAGGTCCTCAATAAATGTCTCTGGATTTGATGATAATATTCCTCCCATCATTTTTAAAATCAATGGTCCTACAAATAAAACTGATAGCAAAGCTAATGGCAGGAAATATATTACTGAAATCAAAAACGACAAGAAACCTCTAGTCCAAAGATTTCCCCAGTCTGACCATTCAGGCAGTTTTGGTTTTTTCTTCGTTGCTGTTTTTGCGCATTCTAAACCGTACCCAGACGCAAAGAACATTGTTATTATGCTCACCCAAGGGACCATATACATAAGAGCTCCAATCCCCAGCTTCTTAAAGTCCTGAAAAGGCCTTTTTATTGCTTCTCCAAAATTAACCATATTTTTCACCTCATTTTTTTGTTTGATTCTCGGCAATATCACCGGCAATTGGAACCTTGAATTTCTCTCCCTGGTATGCTTTTATAATTAGGACTATCCAAAGAATAAACATCAAGGTATATATTAAAGAACTAATCATCCATCCAATAAAAGGTATTATCGCAAAAACCATTGCAATTATATGCAGTGGAAGGAATATAACTATTGATTGTATTGCGTGAAATCTTACAAATTTGCTTTTCTTTTCAAGCAATAAGAATATTATCCCGCTTACCCAAGTAAGAACATAACAAAGCAAGCCTTCAATGTTTTCATCCAGCCCGAGTTCTGTCTTTGTTGTTTTTTTTTCTTTCCTCTTTTTTGCCATTAAATCACCCCTTTAAATTATTGTATAGTGAGATTTTGGCATTAAGAATATTTAAATCTTTCTATAATCCAATTCCAGAAATAATTATTTCGGGGTCAAACTCTTTTAGGTCATCATATTCCTGGCCTGTGCCCAAATACAAAATAGGCTTTTTTGTGACATAAGAAACAGAGATTGCTGCTCCGCCCTTTTCATCAACATCTGATTTTGTCAGTATGATTCCGTCTATTCCAACTATCTCGTTGAACTTTTTGGCCTGCTCAACACAATCATTTCCAGTGATGCTCTCCCCAACAAAAAGGGTTAAATCCGGCTTTGCAACCCTGACCAGCTTTTTGACCTCATCCATCAGGTTAACATTTGAGTGAAGCCTTCCGGCAGTATCTATCAATACAACATCCTGTTTTTTGGCCTGGGCATATTTTATGGCATCATATGCAACAGCTGCTGAGTCAGAGCCATAATCATGCTTTATCATTCTCACGCCAAGCTTGTCAGCATGAATCTGAAGCTGCTCTATTGAGGCTGCCCTAAAAGTGTCTGCTGCTGCAATAACACATTTAAGTTTATTTTTTTGAAGCAGTTTGCATATCTTTGCTATTGTGGTTGTCTTGCCAGAGCCGTTAATTCCAACAAAGCATATGATAAATGGTTTTTTCTCCTTTGCTTTCTCAACAAGATTTATTTTATCAACATCAAATAACTCATCCAATGATTTTTTTAAGGTTTCAATTATTGTATCCTTTACTTTTTTTCTGAGTATAGGCTTTTCAACAAGCTCCTGCTTTAAGTCCTGCTTTATCTTTTCAATTACTTCAATGGCAACATTATTTTCCATTAATACAACCTCTAGCTCAAAGAATAAGTCATCAAACTGCCTTTCAGAAAGTGCTTTCTTGGATATAACTTCTGTTATCTTTTGAAAAAATCCTTTTTTCTTTTCAGGTTCTTCCTCAACTAATTCTTCTTTAACTTCTTCAACCTTTTCAGGTTTCTCTTCTTTTTCAAATACTTTCTCAATTTCTTTTTTTTCTTCTTCAGTTGGTTTTTCTTTAACTTCTTTTTTAATCTCTTCTTTTAATTCCTTAACTTCTCTTTTTTCCTCTCTGGGCCTTTCTTCTGCTTCTTCAACTTTTTTCTTTTCTTCTTTAAGTTTTTCCCTGATTTCTTTTTCTTTAGGTTCTTTTTTCTCTTTCTTTTTTTCTTCAACTGGTTTTTCTTTAACTTCTTCTTTTACTTCCTCTGGCTTTGGAGCTTCCTCTATCTCCTCCTCAACTTCTTTTGAAAACTTGGATAATACCTTCTTGAGTTTGTCTTTAAAGAAATTAAACATATTTATTCCTTCTTTTCAGTTATTTTATTAATTTCCTGCTCGAGGTTTACAGCCTGTAGATTAATCTTTTGCATTTCATCCAGTATCATATCCCTGTACTGTTTTATAATCTCTAATCTTTTTTTAAGCAGCTCTTTTGTTTCCTCAACACTCTTCTTAACAACAATATTGCTGCCAACATTGACAAGCAGTTCCTTGTTGTCCTTAAGCCCAGCATTTGCAAATATTTCGGGGCTTAAAGGAACAAGTATATTTGAACCAACAGCTGTTTTATTAAAGTCATCCAATGCCTGGATAGTATTGTTTAACTCAATTAATTGTTCATCTAACATGGTTATCTGTTTTTGAATCTGTTTCATCTGCTCATCTAAAAACTGCAGCTCAAGGTACATTTTTTGTAATTCTTTTTGATTTTCTCCCATAACATACACCTAATTAATATACTCTAAAATTTTATTCCTTGTCTCTTCAATATTTTTTATTTCCCTTAACTCATCAGCTAATTTTCCTTCATTAAAAACATGTGTTATCCAATCACTAAAATCATTTTTTTTACTATTTACATGATGTTTAAATGTTTCATTATTAATCTTATCTAATTGTTCAGCCAATTCCCTTAAATTTTTTACCCTTACTCCACTGTTAAATACAAAATATTGTTCAGGTCTTATTTCTTTTTTATTATAATTTAGTTCTTCATTAACAAGTTTTTCTGCTCTTAATCTGTTTAGCATTATCTCAATTTCACCAAAATGCTCTTTCTGCAATAAATTAATTTTCCTTTGGTTTGTTAAATGCAATAAAGGGATAAATGTTAAGACCTTATCCTCTTTGCTGTCAGAAGGAATTAATTCTGTAAAGGTTAGTTTCCTGCTTTTGTTCTTAAAGAAAAATCCTGTTATTCTTCCATAAACTTCTTTTATGATGCTTGTTATTTCCACTGATTTCTTAGGGATCTCTGTCCTTGATGTTGGAATGCTTCTCATAACTCTTCTTTTTTTAACTTCAAGCGCCTTTTGCAAAGCATCCATCAAGTCATAAACAGATACTTTTCTTTTTCTTGGCTGCGGTGTTCTTGGTGTTAATAAAGGCTTTTCAATAGCTATTGACCCTGCCTGGCCTGCCTGGAACTCGCTTTCAAGCTCGTCATAGAAATCTCCCTGCAGTTCATCCAAATCCTGGCCTGCCATAAGCCTGTCTAATTCTGTTATGTCTTCTCCAACAAGCCTGTTTGATTTAATTCTTAATAAGATTGCTGCTGCAAGAACTATCTTTCCGGAAATCCTAAAATCAAGGTCCTTTAATTTCTTAAGCATCTCGAGATATCTCTGTGAAAGCAGCGAGATATCAATATCCCATGGATCCATCTGCTCTGTTTTTATGAGATCAAGTATTATGGACTGCCAGGTTATCTCATCCTTATCAAATAAAAGCTCAAATATTTTCTCCTGCATTTTAAAAAATTGAATTAATAAAACTATATAAACATATCGGAAGTAGGGTACTGTCTAGTTAACGAATGATTTATATATAAGTTCTTATATAATATCTTTTGGTGGT
>CAYMFI010000040.1:0-5944 GCA_964389855.1 uncultured Methanosarcinales archaeon | reverse complement strand
AAAGACCCCTTCCAGGTTCTTGACCAGGAAGGAGTTGGAAGCCTTGTTAAGATGGCTGTTGAGAGAGGAAGAAGCGCAAGAGAAAATCTTAAAGTTGGAATCTGCGGAGAGCATGGCGGTGAGCCAAACTCTGTTGAGTTCTGCCATAAAATAGGAATGACATATGTAAGCTGCTCACCATACAGAGTCCCGATAGCAAGATTAGCAGCTGCCCATGCAAAACTCAAAGAAGAATAAATTTATTTTTTTAATTAATTTTCTTTTTCTTCGGGTTTCATCATTGGAAAGAAAACTACATCCCTGACGCTTTCCTGATTTGTGAGTATTGAGAAAAACCTGTCAATCCCCATTCCAAATCCGCTTGTTGGCGGCATTCCTATCTCTAGGGATTCAATAAAATCTTCATCAATCATCTGCGCCTCGTCATCTCCTGCTTCCCTTAATTTCATCTGCTCTTCAAACCTTTCCCTCTGGTCAATAGGGTCATTTAATTCTGAGAATGCATTGACAATCTCTGCCCCTGCAACAAGAAGATGAAACCTTTGGGTGAGTTTTGGATTGTCTTTATGTTTTTTTGCAAGAGGTGAAATATCAATTGGATGGTTTATCAAGAAGCACGGCTGGAGCAGGTCAGGCCTGACATACTGCTTGTAAAGCTGGTCTATTATCCTTCCGCGGCCAAATGTTTTATCAATATCTAACTTTAGTTTCTTTTCTTTTATTGCATTTATCAGCTTTTCTTTTGTACTCTCTTTATTTAAGTCAATACCTGTTTTTTTCTTTATGATTTCAGTGTAATCAATTCTTGGCCATTTGCCTTCAAAATTAAGAACATTGTCCTGATATTTTATCTTAAGCGTTCCAAATGTATCCTTAATAATTGTCTGAATTAAGTCCTGCGTAAAATCCATAAGTTCATTGTAGTCAATATATGCATAATAAAATTCAAGAAGCGTGAATTCCTGCAAATGCTGTGTTGAAATGCCTTCATTCCTAAAGACTTTTCCAATCTCAAAGACCCTTTCATAGCCTCCGACAATCAGCCTTTTCAGGTGAAGCTCTAAAGATATCCTTAAGTAAAAATCAATGTCAAGCGTGTTGTGGTGGGTTATAAACGGGCGCGCATCTGCCCCGCCAGGAACAGCTTCAAGAACAGGGGTTTCGACTTCTATAAATCTCTTTTTTTCCATGAATTTTCTTATATTCCTTATGAAATCTGTTCTTTTTTTGAAAAGCTCAAAAACTTCAGGATTTGAAATTAAGTCAATATATCTTTTTCTGTATCTTATTTCCTGGTCTTTTAAACCATGCCATTTTTCAGGAAGCTGGGCAAGGCTCTTTGTAAGTATATCAAATGAATCAACATGAATAGTTACTTCTCCTGTTTTTGTTTTAAACACTGTTCCCTTAACACCTATAATATCCCCAATGTCAAAAAGCTTTATTTTTTTGTACTCATCTTTTCCAATGTCATCCTGCCTGAAATAAAGCTGTATCCTGCCCTCAGTGTCAAGAAGATGCATAAATGCTGCTTTCCCCATTATCCTGCTCTGCATTAACCTTCCTGCAATGGAAAATTTTTCTTTTGTGTGCTCTCCATTCTCAAGGTCTTTGAATTTTTCCTTTATAACAGCACTATAAGAATCAATATCAAACTTGTTTGGATATGGATTAATCCCCTTTTCATAAATCCTGTCAAGCTTTTCTTTTTTGGTTTTATTTATCATGTAAGAGTATTATTTTTAGATTATTTATAAATGTTGCTGATTTCTATTTAATTTTTATAAACCTTACTTCGTATGGTTTTAGCTTTATATTAAAACTTCGGTTATAATCTAAATTTTTGATGTTTATTTTAATATTTTCAATTAATTGATTTTTCTTGTTTATAACAGTAAGGTAATATTCATCATTGTTTGAAACTGCAATTGACTCTATTTGAGGATTATTGCTGTCTGAGCCATAAACAACTGATCCTTTTTTATTGCAATTCACAAACTGTTTTTTCATTTCATAAACAGGAAAAAGATTGATCGAGTTATTAGAATTGTAAATTGACCACATTGCAAACCCGCCATCCTCATAATTAGATGTTCCGCTATAATAAAATTCCTTATCAACAGCATTTGTTTTTATCATCCAGTTAAGTGCGGATGCATACCATGCAGAAACAAATGGCTCATCAAAATACGGCTCGTATTCCCAGTTCCAGTTTGGGCCTAATTCAGAAACAACTATTTTAGTATTTTTATTATACTTACCAATTGCTTCATTAAGTGAAATAAGCTGGTCAAAAAAGAGATTTTTATTATTTTTTATCATTGCATATTCATATTCATTTTTTATTGCATTATTTTCAAGATTTTTTATATACATCGTGTTTTTTATACCAGAAATAGGGTAATTTCCATAAATATGCAAAGAGATAAAATCAAGACTATCTGCCTCATTCAGGAATTTCTCTGCCATCATCCGATCATCATAACTTAAAAATTTTAGGGTATATCCCCCCACATTTGTTCCAGGAGCAACTTCTTTTATTGATTTGTAAGCCTCGTTGTACATCTCAATGTATCTGTTATTTTCCCACCAATAATCCCAATATGGTTCGTTCCATATTTCCCAATACCACTCATCAACATTACATTTTTTTATAAGCCTATCTTCATTGCACATATCCCTGTAATGCCTTACAATCTCAGCACAATAATCTGCAAAATCATGGTTATTCCATGGAGGATTTGCATTTTTATAATCTATGTAATACTCACTCATTTCATTAGGTGCATGGGCAAAAACAATAAAAGGAATAGCATTGCTGTCAAGAGCTGCATTAATGAAAGAATCAAGTTTTCTGAAATCATATATTCCATTATTGTAAGGAATAGTGCTATTTGACCTAAATGATGGGTCATCAATCCATATTCTTATAAAGCTTGATCCAACTTCCTCATGAAGCTTATGAATCTCTTTTCTTTCTACAAAATCCATCCAGTTTGCTTCTTCATTTAAACCATAATCAAGATTTATTGTTCCTATGCTCATACCATAATCTACTGATATATAATTTTGATTTTCTTTATTGGTTTCAAAAATGAATAAAAATAATAAACCTAAAAGTAATATAAAACATATTACAAAAATAGCCACCCTCTGTTTTTTTTTGAGCATTGTAACTTTTGTAAATATCACAAAGTTTATATATCTATCGCTATTTAAAAGTAGCAAATTGGGGGTAATAATGTTCATTAGGAATATCTTTAATAAATTAATTGGCCATTCGCTTTATAAAAATGCGTTGTGGCTAATTTTAAACTCAGTCGTATTATCAGGTTTTGGTTTCATATTCTGGTCTATTGCAGTAAGATTATATTCTGCATCTCAGGTAGGATTAGCTTCTACACTGATTTCTTCATTAGAGTTAATATCCATGTTCTCGTTGCTGGGATTTAATATTGCACTGGTAAGATATATTTCAAAATCAAAAGAAAAAAGCAGCATGATAAGCTCATGTTTTGGCATATCGGGCATAGTAGCATTATTCCTTAGTTTGATATTTGTTTTATTCATCAAGGTTTTCAGCCCAAAACTGGTATTTCTTAAAGAAATAAGATTATACAGCTTTCTCTTTGCAATCTTTGTCCTTTCATATGTATTTTTTACACTTATTGAATCTGTTTTTATAGGTTTTAGAAAAGCTAAATTCGTTTTGATAAAAAACATAATATTTAGTGTTTTAAAACTCATATTTCTTTTTTTCCTTATATTTCTGGGGGCCTTTGGCATATTCTCATCAATGGCTATATCTGCACTTATCGCATTTTTTTCAATTTCATTCTTCTTAGGATTAAAGATAAGGCCGGTCATAAAAAAAGGTATTGTGAAAAAAATGTTTAGGTTTAGCCTAAGTAATTACATCGCAAATTCATTAAGATACGCACCTGCGTTTATTTTGCCTCTGATAATAACAAATACAATAAATCCGGAAACAACAGCTTACTTTTATATTGCTATGATGATATCTAATCTTCTTTTTATTATACCTGTTTCAACTTCAAATTCTCTGCTTGCAGAAGGTTCGTATGATATAAACAGCCTTAAAGAAAACACAAAAAAATCCTTGAAATTCAGTTATTTGATTTTATTGCCAGGTGTTGTTTTTATTTGGATATTCGGAAACTACCTTCTTTTGTTTTTTGGCAGGTTATACAGTGAAAACGCCTTAATACTTTTGAAAATACTTTCTGTTTCATCCATTTTTTTTACTATTAATGCTGTTTATATATCAGTAATGAACATAAAGCACATGATAAAAAAAGTTGTTATCATAAATTTCCTGATATGTTCAGGCATTTTGATTATAAGCTATAAACTGCTTGGCCTTGGATTGGTTGGAATAGGAATTGGGTGGCTGATTGGCCAGTTTATTGGAAACATTTTCGTTATAATAGACACAATAAAATCTAGGGGCATTTTATGATTTCAAAAAAAATTCCTTCGCTTTTGATTATACAGATTTTGTTAGTCATAACCCTGCTTTTATATCTGCCGCTTAGAACTAAGGGAGCGCCTGTTTTTATTTTTTGGCCTATTTTTTGGTCTATGGTAACTGTATCCCTTTTTATAGTATTAAAATCAGAAAAGAAGCATAAAATCCTGTCATTAATTATTTTGGAGGTATGCCTTTCAATGGTCCTGCTTGTTTCAGCCCCAAATATATTTCAGACAAACAGGGATACTTATTTTGAATCACAATATGCTTCTGAAATTGTGAAAGCAGGAGTGTGGAATCCTAAGCTTGGTGCTGGCTTCTCAGAGGATTATTATGGGTATAATCCGCTGATTCATTTTATACTCGCTTTTGCTTCTTTAACAACAGGGCTTACAACCTACTTTATCTCAAAGTATATTCTCTTTATATTTATTAGGGTCATGCTTATCCTAATGGCCTTTCTCTTAATTTCAGCATTTGCAAAAGAAAACAAGGAGCGCATTATATATCTAGCTATGTTCATATTTATATCAAGCTTTGGGATGGCTTTTATTGAAGTTTCAAGAAGGTTTGTTTCAGGAATATTCATGCTCCTTTCATTTTATGCATTGATAAAAAGCAAATCAGAATCCAACAAAAAAATTTGGGATTTCATGTTCTATGTATTCTCTCCAATGGTAATAATAGGCAATCACTCCATATCCTACTTGTTTTTGGTAATATTAATTATTGTATGGGTTTTTGGGATTTTAGCAAAAACAAAAATATTCAACAGAATATTCAACAACAAAAGAGATATGGAAGCATACCCAAATGTATTTCCAAAGCTTGTGTATTTCTTTGTTTTATTTTACTTATGGCAGATGTTTGTTTCAACTATCCTGCTTAAGAATGACTTGTCATACATTTTAGAAATATTAAATTTAATCTTCGGGAGATATGGCCCAGGCCTTCTTGGTACGGGTAGTGGAGCAAGGCCTGAAATATTTTTATATCATTTTTATGAAACAGCTACTATCTATTTATACCATATAATATTTTTTCTGCTTGGTTTATTGGGTTTCATATTCTTTGTAGTTAGACTAACTGCCAAGAACAATTTTGAGAAAAAAATAAAAAACAAGACAATGCTTCTTTTTATAGGATTATTCAGCATAATATCCTACTTTGCTTTGTTTGTCTTGATGAAAACAACACTTGATTCTGCATCTTACATTTTTCTTTGGTTCTTTTGTATTCCTTTAAGTATTTTTGTTGTATATTTTTTTGATAAGATTTATGAAAAGACGAAACAAAAAAATATTTGCATAATCCTTATGGTTTTAGTCTCAATACTTTTTTATACAGGGTATATGCTATCAGGGATATACACTCCTAGAATAACAAACAGGGCTCCGGATGAGGATGTAGTTTTAGGCATGGATATAAGGTCCCAAACACCAGAGATGTATT
>CAYMFI010000039.1:0-5995 GCA_964389855.1 uncultured Methanosarcinales archaeon | reverse complement strand
TATACTTTAAAATTCCAAAAGGTTTTTAAATAATCTGGGTTTCCTTATTTTGTGATAATATGGAAGGAGTTATTATGAATTTCAGGGGAGGAAGACACACCCAGTGTGGCAATCAGATGATAATAGTAGTTGATGGTGTTGATTCAAAGGAAAAGGCCAGTGCTTTAATAGGCAAGAAAGTAGTATGGTCAAGCCCTGCAAAAAAGGAAATCAAAGGCACTGTAAGAAGTGCCCATGGACGCAAGGGAGCATTAAGAGCTCTCTTTGAAACAGGAATGCCTGGCCAGAGCATCAGCCAGAAAGTTAAAATTGAATAATTCTATCCATACACTCTTGCAATCTTATAAAATGAATAGAGAGTTATTATTCCAATAAAAGCCATCATTCCGGAGTATATTGGTCCAGAAACAGGGACTACATTTGGAATTAAATTCATGTTAATTAAAAAAGGAAGTAATCCTCCAAATATTACTAAAATTCCTAATACAGAAATAACAAATTTATCCTTAAATCTTAAAAACCTAGATTTTATTCCATACAGAAATCCTATGATTCCAATTAGTATTACCAATCCAGAATAAAACACTCCGCTTGTTGGAATAATTGCAGGCAGTATTCCAAAACCAGCGAGAAATGGAAGTATTCCTGCAAGCAATGTTAATAAACCAATTATTACAATCATTATCATCATTTTTTATCACCTTTTAATTTAACCTATATCTTATAAATGCCTTTGCTACTCTTAATCTTACCAGTGTTCTAGCATCTCCAGTAGTTCCTCTTTTTGCAATTACAGTAACGTGGGGTACAAAAGCACTTCCAATATTTCTATTTATTACACTAACATTTACTCTAACTGGTTGTCCTTTTTTTAGTTTTCCTACATTTGGTTCTACCTTTAATCCCTTACTTGCGGCTGCACGCCAGTATAATGTTCCTCCAGTTCCACCATTCTTTATCAAAAAATTTGTTTTATCTACATTCCTCAAATCAGTTGTGTGTTGTAAATTATCCTTATTATAATATGTTGATCCATCTATATATAAATCAAAACTTGCTGCACCCCTCTTATTACCACCACCTCCACCACCCTTTGCAATTGCTAATGCTGCTGCATTTGCATTTGCAGTAGCTGAACCTCCTTGTCCTCCCTGCCCTCCTCTTACATCAATTGGTTGTTGAGGTCCGCCTCCTTGATTTCCTCCGCCTCCTCCTTGGTTGTCTGGTTGATATTGTGGCTGGGTAGTTCTTGCATAACTACTAGTGCCAGAAAATGCTCTTAACAAGCAGGCGATGCCTAAAACAATGCACACCCATTTGCCCCATGGGCCTATGACAGGCAACAACTCATCTACTTGGAATATTCCTGTGATTATACCTGTGATCTGGTGAAAAATCCATGCAATAAAGAAATAAAACAGGGCCCACACAACTCCAAAGGCCTTGTGCTGTTTTATGGGAAAATAACTGTTGAGTATAAGCAGTGTGCCGCCTATTATTGCTAGTACAAGCACAACAATCCCAAAAACACCATAGGCAGAGCCGATATAATAAATATACTCATCTGGTATAAATCGTATGGAAATCAATGAAACAACTATAGAAAATATTGTGGCAATCCCCTTGCTGCCAGAAAACATCTTCTTTGCCGCCCAGAAGATTATTGCAAACAATATAATCCAGACAGCTGCTTTCAGGAATATAAATGCTCCCTCACCAGTTCCAAAAAGAAAGCTGAACATGCTGTAAACTCCCTCATATTGTGCACTGACAATTGGTATTAGTAAGGCTAGGAAAAGAGAAGATAGTACTAGCAAACCCCTTTTTTTGTCTAAAAGCATTTTATATAGTTTTTAACTCCAGTTTATTTAAATCTTTCTATACCTTTTTGTTTTTAACTTTAAGATACTAAATCAAAAGCTTTTTATAATAGGTGAATTTCCTTTTTTTGTTTAAAATGGTTCAAAGAATAGGCGGCTTCAGAAGAAAAACAAGGCAGAAACTCTCAAAATCAAGAAGAAGCAAGGGAAAAATAAGCGTCAAAAACTTCTTCCAGACATTTGAAGAGGGAGAAAAAGTAGTCTTAAGTGCAGAGCCAGCTGTGCAAAAAGGAATGTTTTTTCCTAAATTTTATGGCAAAGTAGGAATAATAAAGAAAAAAGTTGGAAGATGCTATAAAGTATTAATCAAAGATGGAAAAAAAGAAAAAAACCCTATAATCCATCCAATTCATCTTAAAAAGATTAAGGTATAAAATGGTCAAACCAAATATAATCTCTGAGAAACCAATAACTCTTACTGAGCTTAAGCAGGAGATTGACAAAATAAAGAAGCGCGATAAGGAGCTCAACTTCAGGGTTGGCAAGACTGAAGAATATCTAGGGCACTTTGTGATCTTAAGCAAAGAGAATGAAGAGGAAATAACTAAAAAATTAGAAAAACTTAATGTGCCAAGGCTTAGGGATATTCATATAACAAAAATAATTGATGTACTTCCAAAAACAGTTGATGAGCTAAAGATAATTCTGCAGGGCTACACAATAACAGTCAACAATGAAAACTTAAAGAAAATTGTTGATATTCTTAAGGATTTTACTGAGAAAAAGAAGTAAAATATTTATTTTTTTTTGGTTATGAAACAATTAGTTTAAAAAACAAAAGTTTATAAATAAGAAAAAACAGTTTATGATTAACATGGAAATGCACGAAAAGGAGGAAAATGTAATTGTACTTGACTTTTTGCCAAATGGCTATCCATTTGACACAAGACCAAGCCACCAAAAGACTGCAATAGCACAAGCTATAGGCAAAAAATATTTCGTGTTGTTAGAGCTTGTTCCAAAAAAAGATGTGTTCCTTCAGCCTAATGAATCAGTTTATATTGGACAGGATAAAAGAGATAAGGTGCATCACATCAATGGAAAACTGCCCTTTTCTAGGCTAACAACAACTGCAAAAGCAGAGCTGGAATTTGTAGTAAAAGATATTGTTGAAAAAAATGAGCAGAGGTTTGTTGACTTTTTCAATAATGCACAACCATTAAGCACAAGGATGCATTCTATAGAGCTTTTGCCTGGAATGGGCAAAAAGAAAATGTGGGAAATTCTTGATGAGAGAAAAATTAAGCCTTTCACTAGCCTTGATGAAATTAAAAAAAGAGTGCATTTAATGCCTGACCCAAAAAAATCATTAATAAAAAGGATAATGAAGGAATTAAGTGGAAAAGAAAAACACCTTTTGTTTGTTAATAATTAATTCTCAGGATTTTTAAACCTGTTGGCTAACTAACCACATACCAAACAAGTAAGCAAGCGAGAGCCCCAATATGAAAGGTATCAATAATGTTGGAAAATCATGCGGCTGGAATATAAAGTAAAGGATTGCAAAAAATATTATAAACAATATGGAAATTGTTTTTATTGGGCTTAGGTTAGAATTTCTTGGTTTTACCATACCTTAAACCTCTTATAACTAATATTTAAATCCATCGGAAAACAAAAATTTTAAATACATGTAACCTTACTGTATATTAACTTAATCTTTGAGGTGAAAAAATGAAAGACAAAACAAAAGATTTAATAAAAAAATTTCTTAAAGTAGTATTTGGTTTGCTATTAATAATGGTGGGAGTATATGGTTGTATAAGATGGTGGCCTCAATTACTAAGCCTCATACTAGGAGCAATAGGCATTATTGTTATCTTTATTGGACTAATGTTTGTATTTATAGGGTTTTCTGATTAAGAATTTTTTTATTTATTTTTTAATAATCCCATATCCTATCAAACGCCATCTTGTGCCTATTCTTCTTGAGATAGACACTCTTGATTCAGGTTCTGCACAAACTGGAATCTTCAGGCTGCAGCTGATAGAATCTTTTTTGAGTTCTGTAACAAATCCAACTGTTGCCGCAGAGTTAATATTCAACATAAGAGTTTCATTTTGTTTTATTGGCTCTATAGGAATATCTTCTTTAAGCCCAACAACTTTTTCAAGAAGATGGTTTTCAAGTTTAAATTCATACCATACTTTTGGTAATTTTCCTTTTTTTCCAACAACAGATCCTGTTAAGCTATCTGATTTTACAATTGCTGGGTCCAACATGGTCATAACACCCACTGACCCACCAGGGAAAATTTCTTTTACAGGACATCCTCCTGTAATTAAGCCAACAATTTTTGTGGTTATTGGTTCCCACAATTTTTTTCCGCTTCTTTCCAAACCTCTTCCTGGCTTTATTTCTATCTCATCATTAATCATAAGCTTTCCCTGTTTTAATGCTCCACCTAAAATTCCGCCCCTCATGTTTAGAGGATCAGAACCTGGAGGATTAATGTCAAATGACCTTGCAACAAACATCATTGGCTCTTTTGATATATCTCTTTTAGGAGTTGGGAAAGATTCTTCAATAGCTTGAACCAGAACATCAATATTTGTGCTGTGCTGCGCAGATATAGGGATAATAAGAGAATTTTCATAGGATGTTCCTTTGATGAATTCTTTTATCTGGTTGTAGTTTTTTACTACCTGCTCATCTGAAACAACATCTATCTTATTCTGCATAATAATTATCTTTTTTATTCCTGATATCTCCAAAGCCATTAAATGCTCTTTTGTTTGCGGTTGAGGGCATTCCTCATTAGCAGCTATAAGCAGTAAAGCATAGTCTATTATAGTGGCTCCTGAGAGCATTGTTGCCATAAGGCTTTCATGGCCAGGAGCATCAACAAAAGATACCTTTCTTAATGGATTTGTTTTTGTTTTGCATCTCGGGCATTTATCCTTAACACAAAAGCACTCTGGTTCCTTGCAGTTAGGGCATTTCCTGAAAACAGCATCTGCATAACCTAAACGTATTGTAATGCCTCTCTTGATTTCTTCAGAATGAGTATCAGTCCACTTGCCAGATAATGCCTTAACTAAAGTTGTTTTTCCATGGTCAACATGTCCAACTAATCCGATGTTTATCTCTGGCTGAACAGGTTCCTCAATTTTTTTTTCTTTTTTAATTATTTTTTTTGAGGTTTTAGGACTCTTTTTTGTTTTGACATTTTTTGTCTTAGCAATTTTTGGCATTTTTTATTTCTTAACCTCTTGCTTTTTTTCTGCTAGTTCAGCAGCAGTTGGAACCTTTTCTTCTTTTTTTGCTTCAGCTTTACCTTCTGGTTTTTCTTTTTTCTCAGGTTCTTTTTTAACTTCAGCAGGGTTTTCCTCTGCTTTGTGTTTTTCTTCTTTCTTATCTTCTTTTAACTTAAGAGGCTTGTCACTCAAGACTTTGACATTTATCTGTGATATTTTAGCATGTATTGTGTTGCCACAGACAGTTTTTCTCTGTTTTATCCCCTTTTCCTTACTCTTTATTCCAACTCCCCCTACTGCAAGTATTTTCTTCCTTCCTGTTCCGATAACATCATTTCTCATTGGAAACCCGCAATAGTCTGAGCCGCCAGTTACTTCAACTTCAATATTCCCTACTCCAAGAAAATCTGCCTTTAGTTTGTCTCCTATTTTTAAGCCGAGAAATTTTTTCGCATTTTCATCCTTAACTTCTTTTTGATATGTTTTTCCTGTTTTTGCATCTGAAATAACAACTTTAAAATCAACCATTTTTATTCCTCCTAACCTTATTTTATGATTATTAACAACTAGAATTTATGCCTTATATATAAGGTTTATGAAAAAACTGGCAATAATTGTTTAAATTTATACTATACTAATGTCTACGTAATATAAAATGTTAAAAAAATAAAATATTAAGAATTGCCTTTATCCAAACACATCAATTCCAAGGTCATCACTGAATCCTTTGGAAGCACTTGCTTGCCTGTTGTTTTCTTTTCCAATAATCCATGGAGAATGAACTCCTGTCATAATTGTCATGACAGTAAGCTTTCCTTTCATATTGTCATCAATTCTTGCTCCCCAGATAACATTTGCATCTTGGTCCATTGATTCTGTTACAAGCTCTCCAATCCTGTTTACTTCATCCAATGTTA
>CAYMFI010000038.1:0-6012 GCA_964389855.1 uncultured Methanosarcinales archaeon | reverse complement strand
ATGCCGAAGGCAAAAAATCAAAGTAATTTCAGGGGCGTATTCAATCAAGCGAACACAGTGAGCCATCAAGAATAAGTATCAAGGGGCAATTTTCAGTTCGTCGTTTCGTAGGGGGGAATTCCGTCGTGTTTTTGCTTCTTTTTACAAAAAGAAGAGTAGCACTAGCCACTGGACAGGGAGACGCAAGATTTATAAATATGCCTAAGTATGTCTAATAGTGAGGGGTGTAAAATGCCAAGCAAAAGTGTAACTTTAAAGGTGGATTCTAAATTATATGATAATTATAGAGCATATTGTAAACAAGAAGGGATAGTAGTATCTCGTCAATTTGAAAAATTAATGGAACAGGAGTTAAAGAAAAATGGAAAATAAAGAGATAAATTCCACAGTTGTACCAATAGGAGAGTATGCTTTCTCGCAAATTATTAAGATTAAAACCTATTTTTTCCCTCAGCCTAAAAAAAAGAATTCTCACATTAAATACCTATTTTTTTATCAAACAAAACCAATTCAAGCAATAACACATTATGGAATTATTGAAAAACAGATAGAAAATGCAGATAAAATGATTAATCTATTTGAAAAGATGAAAACATTCAGAGACCCCTCAAAAAAAGCATCTGCTTATAAATTTTCTAAAGTTGAAAAATTAAAGTCGCCTATTCCGTTTTTAGATAGCACATCAATTCAAGGAAGAATAAATGGAAATTTCGATAAGATTATTAAGTTAAAAAGCACACAAGGGTTATTCAAATGATACCAACACAAAACCTAAAATTTATTGATTTGTTCGCAGGGATAGGCGGATTTAGAATCGCTTTAGAAAAACATGGGGCTAAATGCGTTTTCACATCAGAATGGGATAAAGAAGCTCAAAAAACATATTATGAGAATTTTGGCGAAATTCCTCAAGGCGATATTACTAAAATACACGAGAAGGATATCCCCAAACATGATATAATCTGCGGAGGATTTCCTTGTCAAGCGTTTAGCATATCTGGAAAGCAACAGGGTTTTAAGGATGCAAGAGGAACTTTATTTTTTGATATTGCAAGGATAGCAAAACATCATCAACCAAAAGTATTATTTTTAGAAAATGTAAAGAACTTAACAAAACATTATCATGGAAACACATTAAAAGTTATTTTAAGAATTTTGGATGAGGTCGGCTATGACGCATTTTATCAAGTCTTAGTTGCGAGCCATTATGGAGTCCCACAAGCAAGAGAGCGAATTTATATTGTTGCATTTAGAAAAGATTTAGGTGTAAATTATTTTTATTTCCCAAAACCAACTTATAAAAAAATTTATGTTAAAGACATTTTAGAAGATGATGAGATTACAGCAGAGCATATAATTAATAGAAAGGACATTAAATTCTGGGAAAGAAATCAAACTCCGCAGTTAAAGCCTATTCAGATAGGACAAATAAATAATGGCGGACAAGGGGAAAGAATTTATAGCGTAAATGGTCACGCAATAACTCTATCCGCTTATGGAGGAGGAGCCGCTGGAAAAACAGGAGCTTATTTGGTTAATGGAAAAATAAGGAGATTGTCTCCAAGAGAATGCGCAAGAGTTCAAGGATTTCCAGAAGGGTTTAAAATTCCAGTAAGCAAATCTCAAGCATATAAACAATTTGGTAATAGCATATCTGTTCCAGTTGTTGAAAGCATATACTTACAGATATTAAAGGTATTAAACTCTGATAAAATTGGAGAATTGAAGCAAAATCAAATTCCTCAATCGAAAAGATATGATTACGCTGTGCAAACTCAGTTAATCAAGGTGTCACAATGAATGAAAAAGAATTGTTCGGCTCAGAAACAGCCAAAGGCGGATTCAGAAATGAAGATGATGTAATTGCTAAATTTAACGATTGGGAAAAAGATAAAGTTGCTCAAGAGTGGCTCGTTGCTATGGGGTACATCATTAAAGAGATTGAGTATGTGAAGGCGGTTAAAGTCGGCGGAAATTATAAAACAGATGTTCAAGTTCAGGTTACAATCAAACTTAAAGAAGCAATAGATTGCGAAAATTTATCTGTGAAGTTGGTTAGCAATCCACAAGGTTTTAATCAGATAGATAAAAGAGAAATTCAAAAATATGTTGAAATGTGGAAAATACCTCAAGATATTGAAGAAATATTAAAACTATTTACAGGAAAGACTAAACCAATAAATACATCAGGATTAAAAGACTCAAGAAGAATGTTATTAAGTGAGATGCCAAACAAAGACCAAGAAAAAGTTTTGGCATTTTTCAATAAAAATAAAATTCTGATTATCTCAGATGTTCTCAAAGGAAGAGATAAATTTGCGGCAGATTGGATGCTCGTAATTCTCAAAAAAGAAAAAGGCAGTTACGAGTGGGCATTAAAAGACATAAATACAATTATGAATATTTTTGGTCAAGGAGACATTAGAATAACAGACCAAGGCAGTTTAAAGATTGGTCAGATAGGGATGCAGAGAAAAGGCGGAGATGGCGGAAGAGAATCAGCAAAAATGTTGCAGTTTAAGATTAATCCATGCCTATTATTTGATGGCGATGAAGATGCCTGATACTTTTTCTAAAAAGAAAAGAAGCCAGATAATGTCTAAAATCAAGAGCAAAAATACTCGGCTTGAGATTAGTTTTAAAGAGCTGATTAAAGGATTAAGATTTCGATATCAACCGAAGATTTTTGGAAAACCAGACTTCGCATCTAAAAAATTGAAAATAGCTATTTTTATTGACAGTTGTTTTTGGCATAAATGTCCTAAACACTTCAGAAAACCAAATTCAAATAAAGCATATTGGATTCCGAAGATTAATAGAAATGTTGAAAGGACAAGAGAAGTGAATAAACAATTTAAGAAAATGGGTTGGATGGTCCTTAGGTTTTGGGAACACGAGATTAAGAAAAATCCTGAAAAGTGCATAAATAAAGTTAAAGGGGCTTTTTATGGAAGATAAAATAGAAGAAGGCAAAAGTTTTGATAAAATAAACCTTCTCCTTGAAAGCTATAAATCTTCTAAGGATAAATACTCTCGTTTCGCTAAATCAATTTCTCAATTATTAAAGCAACTATTAAAATCCTCTAATGTTAAATTCCAACAAGTAACTTTCAGAGAAAAAGATAGAGAAAAGTTAAAAGAGAAGTATCAGAGAAAACCAGATTTAGTTAATGAACCATTAGAAAAAGTCTATGACTTAGCAGGATGTAGAGTTATTTTTTATTTAGAAGAACAAATTGATCCTTTTATTGAAATACTAAAAAGAGAATTTAAATTTATTGATTCTCCAGAGAAAAAATGGAATCCCTCAGGATATAACGCAACTCATGTAATCATAAAGCTTGATGATAGAAGAAGCAATCTTGCCGAATACTCTGAATTTTCCAATCTTATTTGCGAAATACAGCTAACAACAGTATTATTTCATGCTTGGTCTGAAATTAACCACGATATAATCTACAAAAAGGAAGAAGGTACTGAAAAATTCTCAAAAGGGGATATGAAGTTTATTGAAGAAAAATTGAAAGAGATTATGCAGAACTATATTCAGAAAGCAAATTATAACCTTTCTTTTGTTGTTAGTCTACATGAACGGTTGAAAAAAGGAATGCAAATATTAAATACAAACACTATGAAGTCCCTTGCTGCATCTGATTCAAATGAAGAAATTCTTAATTATATCTTAAAATTGAATAATTTCTCTGGACTTTACAGATTGCCTCCTGAATTTAATTTTCTGAAAATCCTAGACACACTTTTAATAAAAGCATTAGAAAATAATTCAACGAGTGGTTTAACAATTATAGATGCGTCATTCGATTTTCTCAAAAATATTGTTTATTGGGACTATCTAAAAATTATTCAATTTTGCATAGATAGAATTGATAAAACTGAATATAAAGAAAACTGTAAAAAAGTGCTTCTTGAAATATCCAAGTATAATCTTAATGTGGTTAAAATGATAGGATATAATCCGCAGAGTGTGCTTATTGAAAAAATAATGCCTCTTAAAACAAAAGGATTATTTAATGAGTTTCTAATAGAAATTTGTAAGCATTTATTGGCAACATCTCTTGAAGGAAACTCACAAAATGAATTTAATACATTCACTTTTACACAAGGTCCAATATATATTAATAAAGACTTAAAGAAAATAAGAAAGGATGCTATAGATTTATTGTTTAGTTTAATTGATGCAAAAACTAATTGTAAATTTAATCAATCTATAATGGGAGTTTTATTCTCATCTATAAAAATACATCACCAAAATATTAGAGTTGAAGACTTAGATTTTTTGAGGTCTAATGCTAAATCTATCCTCTCCAAGATTATATCTGACTATGCGTCTATAAAAAACTGTACTAAAAGAGAAATAGAGAGTGAGCTTAAATATCCAAGTAAACCTGTTTTTGAAGGAATTGATGAAGTTAACAAACTAATTGAATTAATCAATAAAGACCAAGAATATCAAAAATATAGGGCTTTTGTTGGCTATGAAACTGACTATGGCTCTGATTGGAAAACCGTCGAAATTAATAGGAAAAATTTATTAGATAAATTTGTTAGCGAAATTGTAGATAATGAAGTTGATGATTGGATTCAATATTTAAAGAACATTTTGGGAGATTACGATAAAAAAGACTATGGATTATTCCAAAATTTACATTATTTCCTCAATGAATTAGGTAAAAAGAAACCTAAGATTGGGGATAAATTCAAACCAATCGCTGAATTGGAAAAATTTAGAGTATCCTTACTCTGCGGGTTATTAGAAAGTGAAGATAAGAAACAACATCATCAACAAATTACAGAATGGATTAAAAAAAATGAAAGATTATTAGATATCGCAATCACTTTTAGATTTATAACTGATTATGAGAATACTACCTTTTCTGACTTGGTTAAGGCTTGTTTAAATAAAGGAGAAATCAATGAATTAGTTGAATTATTGCTTACAATTTGCAAAAACTATAAAATTAAAAAATCAACAAAAGAACAATTTTTACAAATAATCCAAAAATTAACAGAATTAAAAGCATATTACTGGTCGCAATGGGTATCTTACTGTTCTGATGAAATAATAAATGATTTATCTACCATAGAATATGAAATAGTTCTTGAAAATATGAGGTATAAAAATCAGATTGAATATGAGGATGAAAAAATCATGTTGCCTTTGGTTGAAAAAAATCCTGCTAGAATAATTGACTTTTTCTATGAGAGAGTAAAATTAAGTAAATCAGGTACAAATCTTATTGATTCAATACCTTATAGTTTTCAACTTATAAGAGAGTCTCTTATAAAAAAAGTGGAAATTGTTGTTCCGAAGATTTTGGAATGGCTAAAAGAAGATGATTGGAAATATAAATGGGAAGCTGGACACATACTTAATATTATTTTTCCAACAATTGATGATAAATTAAAAGAGATTCTTATTACAATAATAAAGGAAAAAGATTCTGATAAATTAGAGCAAATATTTTGGATTTTGGATAAATACAAGGGTACTGCTGATGTATTAAATATCTTATATGAAATTATTAAAAGCTTTAAGATTACAAACAAAATACGCAATAGATTATTCTCTATTCTTTCGCATACTGGCGTTGTTACTGGAGAATATGGGATTGTAGAAGCATATAAAGTAAAGATTAGGAATATTGAGGCTTGGTTATCAGATGCTAGACCAGAAATAGTTGAATTCGCAAAAGGTTATACTAATTATTTAGAAAATGCAATTAAATATGAAACAGCACGAGTTGAAAAAGAACTAGATTTAATGAAGAGTGAATTTGATAGATCAAAAAAGTTGTAATTGTAAAGATTTTTTAAAGGACTAAATAGGTTTTCGTTTCGTCGTTACGGAATTCCCCCCTCGTCATTTCGTTTTTAGAAAATTGCCCCCTTCGTTAGCCCCTGAAATTATTGAATAGAACATCGCGATTAACCGAAGTTGCGACCAAAGGGAGCAATTTGGGTGAATGAGGCGTGAGCTTGGCGAACGACGAATGA
>CAYMFI010000037.1:0-6181 GCA_964389855.1 uncultured Methanosarcinales archaeon | reverse complement strand
GTTCTGATGAGGCATTTAACTGGACAAACATAGGATTTAATTATGGGCTTAAAGATAAGAAATTAGGATATCCTGTTTCATCTGACCACAGCAGTTCTGTAACAGAAAGATATTTTGCAGCACCAAATGACAGAAACTATTCATTAATGGTTTTTGCAGAAGCGTCTTTCCCAATTTATGTTGATTTTACAAATATTGAATATAAATGCAATACTACTGGTTATGATATAAGCACAACAGGTGTTAATGCAACCTGCACAATAACACAAGGGACTTATTTTATTAATACAACCATAACAGCAGACCAGAACATAACTCCGCTGACAGGTTATATTAACCAAACTCCCGGAGAATTTGATGAGTTATGGATAGTTCCTTATATGTTAGGTGGAGGAAATATGATATTTGACCAGGATACTCTCCCATTTAATATCGGGCAGATGATGAGATGGCCAACCAATAACACAGCCTATGATGATACCTACAATAAAAATACAGGGGAATATTCTGTTTACCTTCCGGCAACACAGGCGCATTCAGATATAATGCTGATGGCTTTTGCAAAAAAAGATGATAATTATTACCATGATTTATATGAATTATCTTCAGAAGGGAAATCATTTGACTTATCAGAGCTTAACTTTACACTAAAGCAGTTAATAAATGGAATAAGCAAGACGATAACTTCTAATAACGTATCAGCTCAGTGGAACCAGACAACAGTAGTCAACACAACAGCAGTTCAGTTTCAATTGGTAAGCAATGGCAGTGTATTAACTACTGAAAACTCTTTTGTTGAAACAAAGTTGAAAACAAATAGTATAGAATACATGAGAATGACAAATGCCCAGAGCGGGATTTTTACACTGCCAATTATCAGCGAAGGTGGTATAAAAAAACTTACAGTCTACTCACAAAGCTATGCACCTATTTCAACACCCGTTAGTGCAGGTGTTTTAAGTGGTGCAACCAGTACTAGTACAATAAACTGCAACAGCGGCACATGTAACATAACATTATCAAGATTTGACACCTTTGATCCAAATAGTCCTGATGAAGAGATAGACATTATGATGGATTTCTATAAATCAAATTTAACATGCGATGTTCCAAGCCCACAAGCAGGATGCAACATGATGGGTGAGGGAGCTCAAGGAATGGAGAAAACAGATTTTTCTCCGTTAAAGGCAATTTTAATGGGTGATATCAGCCTGAGAATAACAAGCGGCAATATATCTGTTCATTATGCCAATACAGACCTTCTTGCCTCTGGCCCACCAGATGCCGCATTCTCGCAAAATTCAAGTGGTACAGATTTAAATGCAGCATGGAAGTTTGGAAGCAGCGGTCCTGAGATTTATGATATTGTTTTGATTAGCATGCCTTACTCAACCAGCCTTGAAAACGAAACCATAACTGTAAGCATCCCATTATTATATGACAGTGAGTTTAATGTAATCTGGAATTCCAGTGTAAACACATCAAGCCAGTTAACAGGAACAGATTATGCAGATTATTTGGACAATTCTTATGAAGCATATTTGGATGGAACAGGTGTTGAATGCTCAACAACTGATTCAACATTATCAACACATTTATGTTATAAAGATACAATAAATGGAGTTATCTGGATGAAGATACCACATTTCTCTGGAATTGGACCAGAAGTTTCAGCTGTAACAGAAACCACACCACAATCACCTAGCGGAGGCGGGGGAGGAACACCTAGTGTAACTTATGATGAACAGACTTTTGGGACTCTTGCAGCTGGCTCAACCAAAGCAGTTACATTCACTAAGTCAGCAACCCTTGCTGTTACTGAAGTAATAATAACTGTCAAGAATAAGGTTACTAATGCAAAAATAAAGGTTGATGTTGGCTCACTGCCTTCAGGAGCATCCCTGCCTTCAACAAAAGGAAGTGTCTATAAGTATATAACAATAACAAAAATAGACATGGCTGATAATGACATAAGCAAAGGAATTATCAAATTTAAGGTCAAGAAAGAATGGCTAACAGAAAAAGGCTATGGAAAAGATACTATTGCACTGCATAGGTATAGCAATAAATGGAGCAAACTCGCAACAACAAGAGATAGTGAAGATACATCATATTATTATTATAGTGCTGAATCACCAGGATTCTCAACATTTGCAATAACTGCAGAGAAAGCGGCTGCAGTAACATCACCAGCAGAGGAAACTTCAGAAGAGTTACCAGGAGAAGAAATAGAGGAAGAACTGGAAGAGGTGTCTGGAGGAGAAATAGAGGAAATGCCGGAAAAGCCCGAAGAGGTTGCAAAGTCAAACATTACTTGGATAGTTGTATTTATAGCAGTGATTGTAGTTTTGGGAATTGTTGGATACTTTGTTTTTCATAAAAAAATCGAGAAAAATAAATAATTATTTTTTAAATATCAATTATTTTTCCATGAGGCCCGGGGTTAATTACAATTGTATTGCCAATCTTATCTTCTTTATTTTTGTTCTCATGCAAATGCCCGCATATAACAAGCTTTAAATTGTTCTCATTAATAAATTTCCTTAATGATTTGCTTCCAGTGTGGCTCTTCGCAATATAATCTAGCTTTGTTCCATAAGGCGGCTCATGGGATAAAAAAACAGCTTTTTTTTCATTTGTTATTTTCCTGCTGAGCATTTTGGCTATTTTTTCAAACTTAGGATTATGCGTTGAGAATCCTCCTCCACCATGCCCTAAAAACAAGCAATCTCCAGCTTCATAACCTCTTTTATGCAGATAAACTATATTTTTAAACAAAGAGCATATGCTTTTTTGAGGTTTGTGCTTGTTTCATGATTTCCAGGGATTATCAAAACAGGTTTTCCTATTCTGTTAAGCATTGAAAGCATTAAGTCCATATTCTGCTCAAAAACAGTCAAGTCTCCTGCACACACCAATAAATCTGCAATATGAGACTTATCTATTATTTTATTTAATGCTTTTATGTCCTCATGTACATCAACAAATGCTAAAATCTTCATAAGAATTTGGAAAAATAAGACATATTTAAAGATTTTTAATTTTAAAATATTTCACAATTATTTATTTAGTTTCTGATAAATCTAATATTTTAAATGCTTAATCAGAGTCTATTTTGCTTAATATTATTATGTTTCCCCTGCCTTTCTTGATTCTTTTTACAATTCCCTTATCCTCTAATTCAGTTATCATAAGGCTTATTTTTGCCTCTGATAGTGGAATTTGCTTTCTTATCTCTTTCTGAGTTACTCTTCCGTTATTTTCTTTAATAATCTTTATTACTTTATCTAGGCTTTCAGGAGCATCAACATCTTTTTCTTCTTCTGTTGCAACAAAACTTCCTTCTTCTTTCTTATGAATATTTTCTCTTTTCTTTTCTTTTCTTAAGAAATAAACAACAAGTAGGATTGATATCACAAAAACTGACCCAATAATTATAAAAAGAATAGTATCTTGTGTTTTATTAGAATTATTTCCAGGTTTTTCCAGTGTTATATTCAACAGTCTTTCTTCCTCCTCTGGACTTGGATACATTACAATGTCATGTACAAATTTGCCTTCATCTCTAACAACTATTTTCTCTTCAGAAATATATTTTAGCCTTCCATGTTCTTCATATTTTGCTTTGATAGTATACTTTCCAACCAACAGGAAAAAGGAGTATGTCCCGTCTGTAGAAACTTGGTATTGCCTTGGCGATGAATCAACTTCTACTTCTGTCCTTCCTTCCATTTTATTAAAGTCAGGGTCATAGATGTTGCCACTTATAGTAGCAGCATAGCAGTTTTCTATTGAGATTAATAGCATTAAGACTATAATTAGTTTTTTAAGCATAAACTAAGGACTTCAGTTGACTATATAAATATTTCTAAATTTTATATGGCTAAAAACACCTTTAAAAAGTTTAAAAAAGTATTATTGAGCTATTGTTCATGAATGTGCTATATTATAGGCTTTTATAAAGTTTTAAATGCCTTGATAAAGCTTTAAATCAATTATTGAGAAATTCTATTTATAAGAAAAGCTTTTTTTAATATTTTAACTGACTATATTTTTTGTGTGAGAACCAAAGTTCCACACACACTTTTTTATTATTCTATAAGTTTAGGGAAGCAAGTTTGATATCTGTTTCCAGAGCTATAATATCATACTTTAAAGACTCTTTATCCTTTTTATTTAATTTATCATAAGACTTCTTTATTCTTGATAAAGCATGTTTTGCCCCTGAAATGTCCCCCCTTGCCACGTAATCACTAATCCCTTTTATCATAGAACTTATTTCCTCTTTTTCAACCTTTTTGATTTCCTTAAATTTTTCCTTCTTAACTTTTTTGATTAGTTTAATTTTTTCTTTTTTATCACTTTTTTTTACAGACTGCCTGATTTTACTTGGCACCTGAACCTTTTTTTCTTCCTTTTCCTCTAATAAATTCTCTTTTACTAATAATTTATACGCTCTTTTCCTTAATTCATTCTCCTGGTCAACAAGTAATTTTTCCTTTGACAGCAATTTATCTTTTATTTTTTTATTTTCATTAATCAATCTTTCAAGAAATTCATTTCTCTCTGTTATTTTTTCCTCTTTTTTTAAAAATAATTCTGCTTCCTTTTTCAATATCTCTTTCTTTCTTTCAATGTTTTTTTGTTTTTCTTTAAGTTCATTTAATTCTTTTTCCATTGCTTCAAATTTTGAATCTTTTTCATCAATATCTTTTTTCTTTATCTGAAATGCATTTAGTTCCTTGTTTTTATTTGTTAGTTCTTTTTCCTTTTCTTTAAGAATTTTCTCTCTTATTTTAATTTCATCTTCTCTCAACATCAAAACTTTTTCTTTTTTTTCAATTCCTACTTCTGGAGCAGGAACCTGCTTTTTAGAGAGTTCTTTTATATCAGCTTGTTTTTTTCTTAGTTCTTCATCTTTTTCAGTTATAATCCTTTCATTTTCTTTAACCTTGGTTTCAAGCATCTTAATTTTATTCATTAATTCTTTTTCTTTTTCCCTGAACTCAAGATGATTTAACATATGCTCCTTATTACTTGCATTTTTTATTTTTTCAGCAAGATTCTTGTCTTTTACAATATTTTTAATCCATTCTGCAAAATCATTTTTGTCTTGTTTTACATGATGATCAAATGTGGATTTATCCATAAACTTAATTGACTCTTTAAGTTCCTTCATGTTTTTAATCCTATGGCCTCCCTTTAAGATAAAATGGTGCTCTGGTTTTATCTTTTTCTCCATTGGTTTACTTTTCAATTTTTTTTCTTGCACTTTTTCTTTAGGGAGTTTTTTTATTGATTTTGGTTTCTCAACACTTTTATCTAACTCATTTTTTTCAATTGATTTAGAAACAGGAATTTTTTCTTTAACTTTAAAATCAGGAAGGTCTGGCAATTCTAAGTCTTTAAGATGTTGTTTAACTATAGGCATATGAATAACATTTTTTTATTTATTTAAAAACTTTTGTTATACTTTTTAAATAGTAATTATATTATAACTACTTTATATAAAATCATAAGGTTTTTAAGTTAGCTAAAAGAACCATTTTGTTATATTATACTAATTGAGGTAATTAAAATGGATGAAAAAGAACTTACTTGCTCTTCTTGCAATAAGAGAATGACAAATAAAGAAGGAGCGGCAGTATTTAAGTGCCCTAACTGCGGTAAATCTGAAATAGTACGCTGTAAGCACTGTAGGGAGATAGCAGCAATGTATACGTGCCCTGAATGTGGTTTTACAGGCCCAAACTAGAAAAATGGCAGATGTAGTAATAACACTTAGGATAATGCCTGAAAACCCTGAGACAGACTTAAAAGCAATAGAAGAGAAAGCTAAGATATTTATTGCAGAGTATGGCGGCGAAGTGGGGAAAGTTGAAATAGAGCCCATTGCATTTGGCTTAAAAGCCCTTAACCTGATATTTGTAAGCAATGAAGACATTGGAAGCACTGACAGGCTTGAGCAAAATGTGGCCTCAATAGAAGGTGTAAACTCTGTTGAAGTAACAGACGTCAGAAGGGCTATTGGCTAGTTAAATAAACTTTTTCTTATTTTTATCAAAATCTTTATTCATACCTCAATGCATCAACCGGCTTTAACTTTGATGCTTGGTATGCAGGAATAAAGCCTGCAATTATTCCGATAATTACTGAGACTGAAAGTGCTATAATTATTGAA
>CAYMFI010000036.1:0-6185 GCA_964389855.1 uncultured Methanosarcinales archaeon | reverse complement strand
ATTAAATGCAGTAGGCCTTCCAAGCCCTGGCTATAAAAATATGGATATGGAATTTGATGAGCTTTCAAAAATAAAAGATGTTGTAATATGGAGCATTTATGGAAGCAGAATAGAAGATTATGTTGAGATAGCAGAGCATATAATAAAATATAACCCAAAAATAATTGAGATTAATATTTCATGCCCAAACAAGGAAAATGGAATGCTTTTCTCTCAGGACAAAAATTGCGCTGCAGATGCAACAAGAAAAGTAAAAAAAGTTGCAAAAGACTCTCTTGTTGTGCCAAAGCTATCCCCTAATGTGAGCAATATAGCTGAAATTGCTTATGCATGTGAAAACGCAGGAGCAGATGCAATAAATGCAATTAACACAGTGCAGGGAATGATAATTAATATTGATGCAAAAAAACCAGTTCTTAATTATAAAAAAGGCGGAATAAGCGGTCCTGCTATACGGCCTATTGCAGTAAGATGTGTTTATGAAATTTACGAAAAAGTGAGCATACCAATAATAGGCACTGGCGGAATAATGAATGGAAGGGATGCTGTTGAAATTATTCAGGCAGGGGCTAGTGCTGTTGGAATTGGCTCAGCTGTTTATTATCATGGTATTGGTGTATTTGGAAGCATAATAAATGAAATCAAGGAATGGATGCAGGAAAATAACCATGACTCAATAAAAGAGCTTATAGGAATTGCACATGAATAAGATGGAAAAACAAAAAATTCACAAAAAGCTTACAATAAAGCAAATTGTGGATGAAAACTATAAGACAAAAACATTTTTCTTTAATGAGGATATTGATATAAATCCTGGCCAGTTCATAATGCTCTGGCTTCCTTCTGTTGATGAAAAGCCATTTACATTATCATATAAAAATCCAGCTGCAGTAACAGTCGAGCTGAAGGGAAATTTCACAAAAGAATTATTCAATCTAAAGCAGGGAGATAATCTGTTTTACAGGGGGCCTTTTGGAAATGGATTTGCAACTTATTCAAAAAAAGCAGTTGTTGTTGTAGGCGGAATGGGCCTGGCAGGAGTTTCCCTTCTTGTTGAATCCCTAAAAAATCCAATGATGATTTTTGGCGCAAAGCAAAAAAAAGATTTGTTTTTCACAGAACGCTTTAAAATGGATATATGCACAGATGATGGAAGCATTGGCTATAAAGGCTTTGCAACAGATAAATTAAATGAATTGCTTAAGCATGAAAAATATGATATTATTTATACATGCGGCCCTGAAATAATGATGAAAACTGTTTTTGATATTGCAGAGAAATATAATATTCCTTGTGAAGCTTCTCTTGAAAGGTTTATGCGCTGCGGCATTGGTATTTGCGGAAGCTGTGCATGCGGAAGCAAATTGGTTTGCAAGGATGGCCCTGTTTTTAGCTCAGATGATTTAAGGGAAATGAAGGATTTTGGCAGATATGCAATGCTAAAGAACGGAAAAAAGGCAAGTTTGCAGGAATATTATGCACAGAAATGCTTGCGAAAACCTCTTACTTTAATATAAGGATGAGCATTTCTGGCATCCTAAAAATCCACTGTGGATTTTTATGATAATTGGAGAAGTTAACAAAAGGGCATAAATAAGTGTATCTATTCTGGAGTACTACAAAAAGTTTTTAATAAAGAGACTTTTATTAGTATATAAGTTACAATGGCAATATTTAATTTTCTCAAAAAAAAGCAAGAGGCTGAAGAAAAAACAGATGTAAAGGAAGAGGTTCAAACCACAGAATCACAAAAATCTGAAAAGATGTTTACAGAGCTTCCTGAGTTTCCAACAATGGAGGAGGAGGATGTTAATCCATTTCCAAAAATAGAGCCTCTAAATGAGTTAGAAAACTCAGAAATAAATATGCCTTCATTAGGAGAAACTTATTTTGAAAAGGCTGCTCTGCATCCAGAAAAAAGTATTATCCATGAATTTGATGAATTCAATGAAGAGGTTGAAGAGCAGGAAACCGAAGAGGAAAATGAAGTGCCAATGATGCTAACAAAGGAGGATACTAAAAAAAAGGTTTCCTTGCCAGCAAAGATTAAGATGCCTGAAAGAGAAGCATTTAATCCAAAAAAACCTGTTTTCGTAAATGTCAGGAGATATCAGGGAATATCAAATGAAATTAATGTTGTTGTAAATATCCTGGAAAATTCAGAAGAAGTAGTAAAAATACTAAATAGTATTAAAATAAAAGAAGATAATGAGCTAAAAAAAATGCATGATTCGTTAGAAGGCTTAAACAAAAAGATTATAACAGTGGATGATATACTATCAAAAGGGTGATATAATGCAGGAAAATGCACAGGTTTTCATAAAAATTGAAGAATACAACAAAATACTGGAAACAGTAAGGCTTGTTAAGGACAAACTTAATGAGGCAAGGGATATACTTAAAAGAATTAGCGAGCTGAAAATAGAGGAATATAACCAACTTGGAAAATGGGACTCAAGCTTAGAGGAGATTGAGAAAAAGATAGCTAGTGTTGATGAGGCATTGGGAAAACCCGAAGCTACATAAAGAGGATTTATGGCAGAAACAAAGGGATTTTATGTTGGTGTAAAGGAATCAGTTAGCTTAAGGAAGAATCTTCTTGAATCATCAAAAGGCATTGTACAAGGCCTGAAAGATTATGAAAGACTTAAATTAGTCAGGGAAGAAAAACATGAAAAAATTCTTGAGTTCAAAAACAAGATAAATGAAATACTTGCTCTTCTTTCTGGCTTAAAGGAACATTTTCCAAAACATGGACTAAGGGAAGATGTTTATTTAAAAAGCAAAACAGAAAAAACAAAGAAGGGAACAAAAAAAATTGATATTAAAACAGATGAAATAGAAAAGCTAGAAAAAGATTTGAATGAGATTGAATCAAGGCTTGTAAGCATGTGATTTCTTTGGTAATGATTTAAATACATTCTTGAATAACAAAAAGGTAAATGTAGAATTCATTAAGATATATCATGCTTATATTACCTCATTTTGTTAATACATTAAGCAACACACTAACTTTCCAATAAATAGGTTTAGTTTCTGCGTTTTCTGCATCTAGAAAAAAACCAAATTAACTAAACTAAATACCACATATTTAATAAAGAAGCTCGCACAACCTAACATATCCATGGAACCGTTCATTTACGAGACAACGAATCATCGCTTCCAACGAGGCATCGCGCTCACCATTGTAGCTTTGAGTATTGTTGCCATTATTACTGTTGTCATAATCAACCTCCTTGTAGCAATACATACATCAACGGAGCACTGGTATACTCCTTACATTCCTGACCTTGTACACAACATCACACCACTACGCCTGCTCTTAATCAGTATCATGGGCGGCATTCTTTTTTTACCCATCCCAGGCGAACTCGCCTTCTTCTTCAGTATCGGGCAGGGGTACTCTCTCGGCTGGTGCATGGCTGCGGCAGTCACAGGGTTTCTTCTCGGCAATGCTATAACCTATTTATTAGGTCTCAAACTCCACAAGCAGGTCATGTATCTTCTATCTGCAAAAAAGTTCTTCGGACTGCGCAGACAAGTCAACCGCTGGGGGATGTATATCATACTTGTATTTAATTCATTTCCTGCACCAAGCGACATGCTCGCCTTTTGCTTAGGCACTATCCGATACAATTATAAACGGCTCTTCACTCTTATCGTTATTGGCAGTATCATCAAATTCACTATCATTGCTATCGCGGCACATAGCCTGCACGAATTGTTAATAAAACTATTATGAGGTATACCATGGAACAATACATTAAACACTGTGTTGAATTTCATCACACAAAAAACGCAAAAGATCTTGTGGGACTACGTGTCCTCACAACATCAGGCCGTAAACTTGGGACTGTGCGCGAAGTTCGACTCAGTAAAACCCATGCATTTAACGGCGTCGTGGTAAAAAAGGGGTTGCTTGGACGCAAACGCTACATCTGCAAGACTTACATTAAGGAAGTCAGTGACGAAGCCGTTCTCCTTTCCATCGAACCAGCAACAACACATGAGGGACGCAAAGTTATAAGTGTCGACGGCAAAGTTTTCGGCAAGGTCATCAAGCTCAATTGTGTCGATCACACCAACCAAATTCATTCTCTATTGGTGAGACGACGCCTGCACAAGATCACAATACCATTTAGCCATGTAAAACTGCTTGGCAAGAGCATTATTCTCAAGACAAACTATGAGCAAACGAGGAAGGCCTATGATAAAGGCGATTGAGGAATCGATTACGTCAGAGGATGTTCTTGGCAAGGATGTCATTGATAGCAACGGCCTCTTTCTTGGAGTAAGCGACAAGCTTTACATTGAACCCAAGACTTTACGCGTGCTTGGCATCTCTGTTGATAAGGGTTTTTTGCGAAAGGGTATGATTATTGCCACAACTTATATTCGCGAGGTGGCAAAGCATGCCATCTTTCTTAATATCCAGCCGCTGTTCCTCCTTAAGGGCAAGGAAGTGTTTGATTGCCATGGTGGCAAAGTAGGAAAGGTCACAGCTGTAGAAGCTGTTCGCGACACTAATCGTGTTGCAGCTATCATAGTCGGGCAAAGCCGCATACCCCTGCGAGACATTGGTATGATTGGCAAAAACATCATGCTCACCATCCCTGTCAAGCATGTACAGGTTCTTGCCAAGACAAAAAAGTAATGCTTTTCATAAAAAAAATATTTCTATTTTAGAATATAGAAAACTTAAATAGAACATAATTTTCTATTAAAAAACATAAAATATATAAGATTACCTCAACAATTCTAATAATAAATGACTTTTAATAAGATAAACCAATTACTAAATAATTCGAAATTTAGTTCTAATGAAAAAAAAGAGATAATTGAAATATTCAAGAGAATATCCTATAATGAGAGTGAAGAAAACCTGCTAAGGTTGTTGGGTATAGTTGCAGGTCAGATTTTTATAGGCCCTGCTTATTTCCATTTAGATGTTTCCAATAGCTGCAACATGAATTGTTCTTATTGCTGGTTTCATTCTAAAACAGCACCAGATAGGGAATATACAGATAAATGGAAACAACAGCAAATTAAATTAAGTGCATTTAAAAAATTAGTTGATGATTTGCATGAACTCAAAACAGGGTTGATTCTTTTTAGCGGAGCAGGAGAGCCTTTAACACATCCAGATGTAGTAGAAATGGCAAGTTATGTTAAAAAGAAAGGGATGATTTTGCAATTGTTTACTAATGCTTTATTATTAAATAAGGATTATGCCAAAAAATTTGTTGATGCTAACCTGGATGAAATATACTGCAGCATATCTGCAGCCAACAGCAATACATACAAAAAACTGCATCCTTCAGATGGTAAGAATGAGTTTAAAACCATTGAAAAAAATATTATATCTCTCTCAAAATACAAAAATAAACAAAATAAAACAAAACCCCAAATTACAATAATTGAAGTAATAAACAGCTTGAATTATAATGAAGCATTGGAAATGTTAGATTGGGCTAAAAAAGTTGGTGCAAATGCAATCAGATTTCAGCTAATGCACAATATGAAGTTAAAGAATCTGATGCTAAACCAAAAAGAAAAAGAGGAATTTAAGAAAAATTTAGATAAAGTTAAAAATCTTGCAAAAAAGTACAATATAAAAATTCAGGAAAATATTAATGTACAGATTGAAACATTTGACTCAAAATCAGGGGATTGGGAAATTGATTCTTATAAGGACAAAGGCTGCTTTGCAGGATGGTATTTCTCGAGGTATTGGGTTTCTGATGGCATTTCATTTTGCTGCGCACATAAGATAGTAGACAGCCTAGAAAATAAAAGATTTAAAGACATCTGGAATTCTGATAAATATAATAAAATGAGAGTTATTGCAAGGGAAGGCAATACTAAAAGAAATATTAAAATGATAAATGGGAACAATCTTCTGGATGAAGAGTGTAATCATTGCGGCAATTATGATTTAAACAGGGCAGCATATGAAAAACTAAAAAAATATGGGCTTTTAAAGTTTATCTAATAATAATCCTAATTTTTTCAAAAGCTTTTTATAATAAACTTTAATTCTATTGGAATATGCGGGGATGGCAGAGTGGTCAAATGCGATGGACTCAAGTTATTGAGTAATGAGCTTAGGCAATGATTAAGCATCCATTAGGTGAAATCCATTTCCTTAGTGGATACAAGGGTTCAAATCCCTTTCCCCGCATTAC
>CAYMFI010000035.1:0-6378 GCA_964389855.1 uncultured Methanosarcinales archaeon | reverse complement strand
AACTCAGCAATCCAAGCTGGATATTTGTTGCCTTGAGGAAAACAGCAAATGCTGCGATGAATGACTCGCCAAAGCCAACCATCATCCAATAGAATGCCCCGTCGAATATTGAGAATTTCAGGCTCTTTTTTATTTTTTCTTCTTTATCTTCCATTTGCGGCTGTTTATTAGAAGCTGCTTTTAAATCTTTGTTTTTCTGCTGTAGCTTACTATTTTTCTTAGAATAAAATAACTGGTTACAGAGAAAAGAACTGCTATAATAAAATTTCCTACTAAAAACCTTAAAGTTGTATACCTAAACTGCCCAATCGCCTGTAGAGGATATACTTCAGGAAAACCCGATAGAATGAAATCACCAAACCTATAACTCAGTGTATATAGTGGAAACAGCACAAAAGGATTCCAAAGCAGCAAAGCGCCAAAAAGAGCAAGCTTGCTTTCTTTTGCATAGACCAGCATTACAATAGTGGCAATAAGATATGTAAAACCAAAAGTGGGAATTATTGCTATGAATGTGCCTATTGCAAATCCTAATGCAATCGAGTGGGGAGAAGTCTTTATTCCCAGCACTTCCTTAAAATGCTCCTTTAGCTTTTTTATTATGCTTTTTGGCATTTTTAATTAAAATATTTTATTCTATAAATATTCTTTTATTTAAGTAAATTGAAAATACCTCAGCACTGGCCATCCTTCTCCTAAAAGAAAAGATTGTCAGAAAAGAAATAGTTATTGAATAAATAATCTATTTTTTCAGAATGTTCTTCAATCTGTTTTTGTTTAAAGTTTTATTCCAAAAACCTCATATATTGTAGCTTGTGATTCCATCACAAACAAATACTTTAATAAATTTAAGAATTTTTGTTTTATTTTCTTTGTTTTATTTGGAAAAAAATGATGTTTATATATATGATACAATTCATGCTTAACAATACCTCTTGTAGCATAAATTTCACCAATTTTTATTCCACATATCTTTTTTGTATATTCTTCTGCTGATGATTCCCTTCTGTTTTTATAAAATATACCTATAACATTTTTTAGGTTTAGTTTTTTGGATTCCTCTTCTATTATTATATCTAGTTGTTTCTGGCTTTTGATTTTTTCAGAATACCTTATTGATGTTGCCTGTAAACCAACTATTGCTGTAAAATAAACGAATCCTCCACCTACCAGCCATGCAGTTCCAGTTTTCATATAATTAAATATTTCATTTGTGTCCATAGAAGATATCAGACATGATTTGATTTATAAATCTTACTATTTTTATTTCTAATAAGTAGTAAAATTTATATAGTTGTTATTGCTAACAGCAATTATTTAAGGTAAAAAACCAAAATGGAAATGATAAAAGGAATTCAGGATTATTTAACAGCCAACAAAGAGGAATTATTAACTAGCCCTCTGCAGCTAAAACTTCCAGGAGAAAAATATAGTTTTAGCCAGGATATGCTTAATTGCTGCAAGGGAACTATTCCATTGTTAATGGAGTTAGCTGCAGGAATATGCATAACAGCATTATACATACAAGATTATAATCTTAGAGTAATATTATCTGATGTATTTATAGTAGCAGACCTTGTTTCAAGAGAGCAGGGAGTTGAAGAAACAAATACCTTTGGTTATGGGCTTGTTGGGAGAATAAGGGATGCTTATAAAACTTTAAGTAAAAATTATTCTAAAAAACCATAATTTCAAAAAGAATTCTTGCCTAATGGGTTTTTTACCTGCTGGATTGTGATTTTTTCAGGCGTTACACTCACAACATTAAACTCAATATTTTTTATTGTTATCTTGCTCATGCTTTTTGGATAAAACAAATTTAGAGCATATCCTTGGTAACCAGTAGTTTCCATATAACTCAGAGAAAAAGTGTTCTCATTTGGCATTCCGCAGTATACAAGGCCTATCCACTTCATAAAGCCAGGCCTTAAGGTCTTTTTCTCCCCCACTGAAATTGTAATTGTATCTTCCATAACATTATTTAAGCAACGATTATATTTATTTGTTTCTATACTACACCAATTGGATAGGTCTTGCGTGGAAACTCCATAATTAGTGATGTTTATCCCAGAATTTGTATTTTTCTAAAATACTTTCAACAGTTCCTAAGTATCTAATTATTTTTTGTTTAACTTTTCCTCCTTCTTCCCTTACACCCTCAACAACATAATAATAATTCTTTCTTCTTTTTTTCTTAGCCCTTATGTATGCCATCATATAATGTAGTAGGGCACAACTTATATATAAATATTATTGTAATGCAGAATAGAAAAAAATAAATATATGTAGGGCACAACAATAATATGCCAAAACTCCCAAACAAGGAATTTAGAGCAATGGTTCCATTGCTCAGGGAAAAAGGGTTCTATGAATCCGAAGAGCCTAAAAAAATCTCTTGGCCAGAATACAACTTATCTCAGATTGAAGATGCTTATGAATCACTTACGTTCATAAGAGATTCAGTTGACAAAGCTGAATATCTAAATACAGAAGGCAAGACTGGAAGACCATTAAGAGACCCAAAGTCTCTTGCTAAAGCAGTTCTTCTGTGTGAGGAGCTTGGCTTAACAGAAAGATCTGCACAAGGATGGCTGAAAATCCTTGGTCCTTTCTTAGGAATATATGAAGCCTTGGATGATAGAACAATTGGAGAAGCTTATGATAAGCCAGAAGTGCTTTATATTCTCAAACAGATTTTTGATGAGTCAAAAACCTCTGATGGCAAACTTTCAGGAGATGGAACTGGATTAGAAACAAGCAGAAAACAGAATTATGAGGGAAGTAAGGATTATGGAGAATATATGACAAGCATAATAGATTCAAGGGAGATAGTGCAAGCATTTGACATTAGTGGTCAGCAAGAATGCAGAGCAATGCATAATCTGGTAGAACAAGTTCATGGAGACAGCTTAAGGTTAGATGCAGGATTTAATGATAGGAAATTAGTAGCTAAAATGTATAGGTTAGGTATGAAGCCTTATGTTTTTCCTAGGAAAAACAATAATCTTAATGGACATCTTGCGTGGAAATTAATGTATACTGAGCTTTTCTTAGATGTTATGCAGTGGCTTACAGAATATCATATAAGAAGCCATGCAGAAAGTTTTCATTCAAGCTTCAAGAGCAGAAATAAGCTGCTTGTTAAAAGAAGACCTATCTGTCAGTTAACTCAAATAACAGCAAGGATCATTTTGCATAACAGAAGAAGACTTTCTTATTTCAATAAGCTGGCTAAAGCCAGCTAGTTTCCACGCAACGCCAATTGGATAGAAACAATTTTATATTAGAGGTTTTTAATTATACTTACTATGGCAGAGAAAAAGCTATCAATTGAGGATATGGCCATCTTCTGCAAGAAGAAAGGCCTTGTATTTCCCTCTGGGGAGATTTATGGAGGCCTTGCTGGATTCTTTGACTTTGGGCCGAATTGTGTTGAAATAAATAATAATATCAAAATGGAATGGTGGAAATTCCATGTTCAGGAGAGAGAGGATGTAGTAGGCATTGACGGAAGCATTATAACAAACCCTTTGGTTTGGAAGGCTTCCGGCCATGTCGAAAATTTCAATGATGTTCATGTAAAATGCAAAAAATGCAAAAAGCCAAACAAGGTAGACAAAAGTGAAATAGGAAAAGTAAAATGTGAATGCGGCGGAGAATATGAGATAATAGGAGACCTTAACCTTATGTTCAAGACTAATGTTGGGCCGGTAGAGGGCAGCACAGCTTATTTGAGGCCAGAGACAGCACAGCTAATCTTTGCAAATTTCAAGCTTGTCGCAGAAAGCTCAAGATTAAAACTGCCTTTTGGGATTGCACAGATCGGCAAGGCATTCAGGAATGAAATTTCTCCTAGAGATTTTCTTTTCAGATGCCGGGAGTTTGAGCAGATGGAAATAGAATATTTTGTCCATCCTGATAATGCAAAAAAATGCCCTTTCATAAAAGAGGTTCTAAAGCACGAGATAAATGTTCTTTCAGAGGAAACACAGAAGAAAAATCAAAATCCTAAAAAGATGACAATAGAACAGGCATTAAAAAACAGGGTAATAAACACAGAATGGCTTGCATACTGGCTTGCAACAGAGCACAAATGGTTTATCAGCCTCGGGGCAAATCCAGACAATTTCAGGATAAGGCAGCATATTAAAGAGGAGCTTGCACATTATTCATCTGACTGCTGGGACCTTGAATACAATTTTCCATTTGGATGGAAGGAGCTTGAGGGCATGGCAGACAGAAGTGATTTTGACCTGCAGCAGCACATAAAGCATTCCAAGAAAGATCTGAGCATATTTGACCAGGACACAAACAAGAAAATTATTCCTCATGTTGCTGCAGAGCCAAGCCTTGGTGTCGGGCGCGCATTCCTTGTGTTCATGTTTGATGCATATAATGATGATAAAGAGAGGGGAAATATTGTTTTAAAGCTTAACCCTAAACTGTCTCCTATAAAAGCAGGCATTTTTCCCTTAATGGGCAGGCCAGAGCTTGAGAGCCTGGCAAAGGAAATACATTCAGACCTGAAAAAACATTTCAATATAAGCTATGACCGCTCAGGCTCAATCGGAAGAAGGTATGCACGGGCTGATGAGATAGGAACCCCTTTCTGCATTACAGTTGACTTTGATTCATTAAATGATAAAACAGTTACAATAAGGGACAGGAATACAACAAAACAAACCCGTGTGAAAATAGCCGAGCTAAGAGATATTCTAAGGAAACTTATAGATAAAGAGATTGAATTTAAGGATTTGGAATAAAATATTAACCTACATTAAAGCAGATATAACTTGTTTTATGATTCCTTACTGCAATTTTTTAGATATGCTTAATAAACTCAATTAGTTCATTTACATCTGATTCTAACTCTTGTGTAATTGACTGAAAAATTAATTCATCATCAGTTTTCCCATATTGATGGGCAATTATATTCCTCATTCCCTTTGCTTCCTTAAATTTTATAGCTAATTCTTTTGAAATAATTTTTTTTTGTGCAAGAATATCAAATGCATCTTTATCTTCTTCAGGAATTTTATATCCTTTATCTTTAATTATTAAAAAGGCTAAATCAATCACTGCTTCTATAATTTTCTCAAAATATCTTTCACAGGCTGCTCTTGTTTTTAAATCAGTTTTATACTCATGAAAACTTTTAGGCATAATCTCCTCTAATTCAGAAAGGTAATCCTCAATTTCTCTTATCTTATCATTTATTCTCATTTTTGTATAATACTCTTCCCTTATTGTCAATTTCTTTTTTGATTTTTTTAGGCAGGTGATTGTAAACTTGCACATCTACTTTTTGGTTAACTTTGCCTGAAATTCTTTTTCTAAACATAGCAGATTCTTCTATACTAATATTATCAAATTTTACTGCTATATCTATATCAGATTTTAAAGTGAGTTTGTTATCCACAAAAGAACCAAATAATAAGACTTTTTTAATCTTTCTAAAAAGAATATCATTTAAAATAGTTTTTTTTGCTTCTTCTACAATCTTTTTTATTTCAAATGCTTTCTTAAGCTTAAATTCTTCAGAAAATTTGGATGCTTCTTTAATAAATTCAAGTTTCTGCCTTACATCTCTTGAAAGCCTGTTTTTTTCTGATTGTGTTAAATTTAACCCCAATAATTGCTTTTCAACTATCTTTAGTTCTCTTTTGCCAAATACCTTCCTAGCATTCTTATCTGAATTCAAAAATCTTAGTAAGCTCATTTTAAATAACCTCCATTAAGGTTATAATAATCATAATAAAGGTTATATTTAAATCTTTCGCTTCCATACTAAAATATCAGAATACTGCAATCAAAGGTTTGAAGATAAATAACAACTTGTTTAATGATTCACAAAAAAACACTGAAAAATGTTTTGCATTTAAGAAATTACAAATAAAAAGCTTTTTAAATCATCTGCTTTTTCTTTAAATAAAATATAGAAGGTGTAATAAATGGCAATAAAAGATTTAGAAATAAAACAGGGAAATGTTGACCTCACAGCAGAGGTTGTTGAAGTAGGCGAAGTAAGGGAGTTTAACAAGTTTGGAAAGAGCGGAAGGGTTGCAACTGCAAAGCTCAAGGATGAGAGCGGAGAAATAAATTTAAGCTTATGGAACGATGATATTGATAAGGTTAAAGTTGGAGACACAATACATATCAAGAATGGCTTTGTCAATGAATGGCAGGGCACACCTCAGCTGACAACAGGAAGGCAGGGCACTTTAGAAGTTGTTGGAAAAGCAGACGAAAGCTCAGAGGAAGAGTCAGAAGAAACTGATGAAGAAGACGTTGAATAAAAATTAATTTAGTTTTATTCTAATTACGGGGCGGTAGCTCAGCCTGGGAGAGCACATGACTGAAGATCATGGTGTCCGGGAT
>CAYMFI010000034.1:0-6442 GCA_964389855.1 uncultured Methanosarcinales archaeon | reverse complement strand
TTATTGCCTTTACATCTGCATAATCAAGGTTAACTAAAGATGGAACAGCTATTGTTTCAACAATCCCTTTTATCATTGTTGAAATCAATTCATTTGCAACTGCAAAGGCCTGTTGCACTGGAAGATTGCCTGCAATGCTAACCAAACGATTATTATCAATAACAATAACTGTGTCGGCATTCTGCCTTAACTGCTGCAATCCAAACTCTGCCTTGTCAACCCTTGCCCTTTCTATATTGAATGGCATTGTAACCGTTCCAATGACAATTGCACCAACTTCTTTTGCAATCTTTGCAATCACTGGAGCAGCGCCTGTTCCTGTTCCTCCGCCCATTCCAGCACAAACAAATACCATATCAACTCCTTTAAGTGAGTCTTTTACTTCGTTAATGGACTCATTTGCAGCCTCTGCACCTTTTTTTGGATATCCGCCGCATCCAAGACCGCGAGTGATATTCCTTCCAATCAATATTTTTTTATCTGCTTCAGTAATATTAAGATGTTGCTGGTCTGTATTAGCAGCTATTATTTCAGCTCCCTTAATTCCTTTTTTATAAAGCCATGAAACCATATTGTTGCCTGCCCCGCCAGTACCAAATACTTTTATGTTGGCTTGCCCTATCATTGATTCAATCTTATTTTCTTCAGCATTTTTTAATGCATTCTCGATGATAAAATCCATTTTTGCCTCCCTTTTGATATCCATAAGTGTATACTGATATATTTTAAACACAACTTATATATAAATATTTCGTTTTTGTATATTCAAATCGTCGATGGAATCTTTAAAACCATCTTAATTTGGGTTTATAACTATGTCTATACAAAAAGCAACATTTATATATTAGTGTAAATTATTAAGCTACTGGGGGTTAAAATAGTAATTTTATTTGACAGATTTAATCTATCTGACGATATATTTGATGTAATTTTTGCAACAAAGCAGCAGAAGATAGTTGCTGAACTGCTAATACAACATATGAAAGAGAATGGTGGGGAGATAGGCAAATCAGAGATGTCTTTATTTGCCACAAAGTTGCATGAGGGCAACTTAGTTACAGAGATTAACGAGCCTCAATATAAGGGGAAAAAAGTAAAACTTTCATACAACAAAAGGCAGTTTTATGATAGAATTCTAACCCCAATGAAAAGCATGGGCATAATTTATTATGACCTTTATAGGAAAACATATAAGATATCTGAAGCATTCAACAAAGAGATGGTAAAGATTGGTCTTTCGTGGCTCAGGGAATTAAGGAAACCGCCTTTAAATATTAAAAAAAGTTAATCAGACTTTGTTAATATTACTGCTTTGTTTTCTTCGACGAGAATTGTGTGCTCTGCTTGGCTTACAAGGCCGTTTTCCCTGTCTGCCAGGGGAGGATAACCCTTTATTATTCCTGCATTTTCTAACTGCCTTAATGCAATATTAACCCTAAATAAAGGAAATTTTTCCTCAAGCCACCATTTTGCAAAAGGAAGCTCCTTATATTTTTCTATCTCTTTAAGGATGTTTCTTGTGGTCATATCCCTTACTGGCTTTTTTTGAACAAGTGAAAAAACAGTTGGATTAGATGTTTCAATAACAATCCCATAGCCGTCTGTTGCAAAGGGTTCTATTGCAAAAATATCCCCTCTCTTGATTTCTGTTTCATCACCATTATCATAATTTGGAATAGTTGGCTTTGTATGGATTTCAAATTTTCCAAGGCCATGACCGCTTAAATTTCTTACAGGAGCAAATCCATAATTCATTATTGTTTCCTGTATTTCCCTTCCTATTTCTGCAAGAATTATTCCTGGTTTTATAATCTTAATAGCATTATTCAAAGCATTTCTTGATGCTTTTACAAGTTCTGAATTTTTACCAGAAAGATTAACAGTGCATGCATTGTCTCCAATAAATCCGTTAACATGTGCTCCAACATCAAGCTTTACAATCTGATTGTCAAAAACAGGATTATTGTTTTTTGTAGGGCAGAAATGTGCAGCTATCTGGTTCATTGATATCTGTGAGGGGAAAGCTATTTCTCCCCCTAAACTGATAATTTTCTCGTCAGTTTTTCTGGCAACATCAAGAAGGTCATTGCCTTTTTTGATAAGGTTTTTTCCATAATCTAAAGATTGTGCAGATATTTTGCATGCTTTTTTCCAGCAGTCTAAGTCATTTTTATCTAATTCATTTATATTCATAACAAAAAAAGAGATTTTTGTTTTATAAAAATCTTTTGGATTAAAACAAAACACTTAAATAAGATTTATTATCACCCCCGTTTAACGAGTTTTATTTTACAAATTAGGAGGTTTTATTATGGCAATAAAAAAAGGCGACAAAATAAAAGTTGAATATGAAGGAAAACTGGAAGATGGAACAATCTTTGACAGCTCAGAAAAGCATGGAAACCCATTGGAATTTGAAGTAGGTGCAAAGCAGGTCATAAAAGGATTTGAAGATGCTGTTATAGGAATGAAAAAAGAAAAAGAAAAAGAAATAACCTTAAAACCATTAGAAGCTTATGGAGACCACAACCCTCAATTAGTAAAAAAAATTCCAAAAGAGCATCTTCCAAAAGACAAGGAGTTAAAAACCGACATGATGTTACTTATGCAACTTCCAAATGGAGCACAGATTCCAGCAAAGATAATAGAAGTTGGTGATAAGGAAGTTACTCTTGATTTAAATCATCCATTGGTTGGAAAGACCTTGATTTTCAAGATTAAAATTGCAGATATTTCTTCTTAATTTTCTTTTTTTAAAACAAAAATTTAAATTACATTAATGCACTAAATAAAGTAAGCAAGACAATCATAACTGCAATTATTAAATAAGAAATTTTTTTAATCATTTTAATAGATAATAGCTACAAGAACTCTTTTTATCTGATTGAATCTTATCTTCCCAGGATCAGGGCTCTGGTTGTTGTCACCTTTAACAATACAATACCATCCCTTATCATCACTGCTTATTTTTATTATCCTGTGGATTATTGTTCCATCAGCATAGTCTGATTTATATGAGATTATATCTCCCACATGTATATCCTCAGCTGATTTTGGAATGAGTTCTATTGCATTGGCTTTTTCGTCAATTACTGGGTCCATAGAATTTGTGTCTGTGAATGAAGCCCACTCAGCATCTTTTAGGTTAACAATAATCTTATCATTATATACTTTTATTTGGTCTTCTTTTATCCAATCACCTGGAGAGTCTTTTTCTACACCATCCTGGAATAATGACAAAGGCCTTTCTAAAGAACTCAGCTCGCTGTATGCATCGTTAAATATCAATCCGAGCATGAATGCAAGCAATACAGTGATAATTTGTTTTTTATTTAACATAATACCCCCAATCTAACTACTAAGGAGTAACACTTATATATAAATCTTTCTATTTTTTAGTTATTTAGAAGTAGTGAATATTATTTTATAAGTCTATAACCTAAGTTTTTATATCTATACCTGTGAGGGTTTGCTTCATCCCCTATTTCCGGAGTTGCAGATACATATTTTTTTAGATAATTAAAGGTTGATTTTATAGCAACATTCACACCATTAGCAATAACTTCTAATTTACTCTCTGGTTCCTTTTTATTTAAATTGTAAAAATTATCAATCATATATTTTTTTGAAGATCCTTTTAACATTTTGTATCACAATAATTAAAAGAATAACTCATATATAAATCTTTCTATTTTAGTTACTAAGAAGTAATTACTAAATTATTATTTAAGCCTGATGGCTTCTAAATTCCTTGGCGCAGCTGTTTCTACCCTGTTAAGCTTATGTATTGAGCTTGCAAGGTCAAGGCATCTTGAGCTTTCGCCGTGATTTACAATAACTTTTTTTGGCTTTGGGTCACATCTATAGACAAAATTGAGCAATTGCTTCCTTCCGCTGTGGCCTGTAAACCCTTCGAGGGTATGCACTTCCATCTTTATTTGGGTTACTTCCTTGCTTCCATCAACTGACATTTCTTTTTCGCCTCTCTGAATCCTTCTTCCGAGAGAGCCCTCTCCCTGATAGCAAACAAAAAGAAGGGTGTTTTTTGGATTGTCAGCAAGCTGCTTTAGGTATTGCACAGAAGGGCCTCCAACAAGCATTCCTGACGTAGCAAGAATAATGCATGAGCCGGTCTCTTCTATAACATCTGTTCTTTCCTTCTGAGAGCCAACTCTTTTAAATATATCTGAGAGGAATGGATTTTGGTCTTTGTGAAAAATCTGCTTCCTTACAATGCCATTCAAAAACTCAGGATATGCTGTGTGGATTGCTGTTATATCCCATACACTTCCATCTATGAAAACAGGAACTTTTTGAATCTCTCCATTTCTTATCATATTTTCAACTATTAATAAAACTTCTTGTGCTCTTCCAGAACCAAGGACAGGAACAAGAATCTTTCCTTTCCGCTTAATAGTACTCTTAATTATGTCTGCAAACTCATCCTCACATTCTTTTCTTGACTGCAGTACATTTTCACGACCTCCATAAGTGCTTTCTATCATCAATGTTTCAACCCTTGGAAATTTTGTGATTGCTGTATCAAGGAGTCTTGTTTTTCCGAATTTCATATCTCCTGTATAGACTATATTATGAAGCCCATTACCTATGTGAAGATGCACCATAGAAGAACCCAAAATATGCCCTGCATTATAGAGTGTTATCCTAAAATCTGGTGTTATGTCACTTACTTCATTATAGTCTAAGCAGATAGTATGTTTAACCATTTCCTTTATATCATCAATTGTAAATATTGGTTCTTTCCCATTAGAGCGCATTATCTTAACATAATCAATTAATAACAAAGCAGAAACATCCCTTGTTGGTGCTGTGCAGTAAACAGGACCCCTATAACCATATTTAAACAAATAAGGAATAAAACCACAATGGTCAAGATGAGAATGCGTTAATATAACTGCATCCAGGTCATTTATATTAAATTCAGGAGCCTCAAGATATGGATAAGCATCTTTATCACTGGCTACGTTAACGCCGCAGTCAAGCAATACCCTTGATTCTGGTGTCTGCAGAAGGAGGCATGACCTTCCAACCTGCCTTCCACCACCCAAATAGCTTACTCTGATCCACTCATTCTTTTTTTCCCTTATCCAACCATCATAAATTCTATGGCCAATCTTATCAAGAAATTTTCTCCTGTAGTCTGAATTTTGGTATAAAACAGCCCTTATGTTTTCAATAAGCTGTGATCTTATTGCAGGCTTTCTCCTTATTAACGGAACCCACAATGTTTTTTTTCTTATCTCTCTTAAAATGTCTCCTTGCTTTCCAATTGCAAGCCCTGGTTTTTCCGCTTCTATTATCACCCTTGAACGCTGAGGGTCAAATATTATCTTATCAACACCAGCCTCTTCAGGAATAACACTTTTTATGAGTTTTTCAGCATCCTCTATATCGAGTGTTATTGCAGGGTCTGGCCTTAGCTCAACTCTCTTTTTTATATCATTAACTATCTTCCTTATTAACCCATTATTATCAAGAAAAAATTCTTTGTCCTTTGTGTAAAGAACTATATTTGCTCCCTCAAAACAAGCATCACTTATCTTTTCCTCTGGCAGCTGACTCAGAATTTCTTTTATTATTATATTATTCATTAAATACACCATTTATAATTTAAGAAAAATTAATACAAATCTTGTTTAATTTCCTTTTCAAGAACTTTTTTAATGCCGTCTTTTGTTATTGTCACAACATCAATGCCATTGCCTGTTGCAGAATCTCTCTGGAGAGCAGCATTAATGCACTTAACAGCTAACTTTACTCCCTCATCTATTTTCATATCATTTTTGTATAAGGTTTCAAGAACACCATATGCCATCACAGAACCTGATCCAGAAGATACATAACTATCATATTTTGTCAGCGAGCCATCAGCATAAACATCATAAAGATGAAATCCTTCATAATCATTTCCTGCAAACAGAAAGTGTGATATCCCTGGTATCATAGACATTTTCCTTATATTAGAGTATACAAGTCCTGCAAGCAGATTAACAGATTCCTTAACATTTGCTTCTCTTTCTGTTCTTATAGCTTTTAGGCTAAGTTCTGCTTTGATTAACTTTACAAGCAGCTGGATATCTGAAACAACGCCTGCTGTTGTTAAGGCCATATAATCATTTATTTGATATATTTTCTGTGCTTTTTTATCACTGATTAAATTTCCAGAAGTTGCTCTTCTGTCTGCTGCAAGAACAATTCCATCTTTGCACATAATACCTACTGTTGTGGTTCCGGTCTTCATAATATTTTCATTTTCCATAGGATTAACACCTTCCAGAAATCTTCTTTTATAGAACAAACTAATAGGTATAAAATAGAAGACATATTTAAATCTTGCGGTTTTTGATTTTTATAACTTAGTTATAAACCTTTTAATAATTTTTAATATTCCAAAGGAACCCACCAAAAGATTTATATAAAA
>CAYMFI010000033.1:0-6464 GCA_964389855.1 uncultured Methanosarcinales archaeon | reverse complement strand
GGATCAAAAACTATCTGTGTCAAGCCATGCCTGTCCCTAAGATCAATGAAAATTAGCCCGCCATGATCTCTTCTGCTCTGGGTCCAGCCATCAAGCACTACTTTCTTTCCAACATCCTTTTTTGTTAGTTCTCCGCATGTGTTTGTTCTTCTCATTTTAATATCCTCATGGGAGGATAGGATTCTAAAGAGTATATAAAGATTGTGGTAGAAAAAGCATTACCAATCAAGGTCATTTAAATCCTGCGCTAAGACATCCAAATCATCTGTGTCCATGTCATCATCAATTGCATCAACATCAGAAATATCAGCAGACATTTCATTAACTGCTTCATCTTCTGTTTCCTGCTGTTCATAGCTTATAATTGCCTGCTCATCAGAAGGCTTTATTTCTGTTTCTGTCATCCTAAGGCAGCCAGCAACAAAGAACATAATTAATATTGTTAAGGATAATATAGCAATCGTAAATCTTTTCATTATAAAACACCTCTTTTTGTCTCGTAATTCTATTATTGTTTAAATATTTGATGGTTTAAAAAATAAAATCAAAAAAACAAAAAAAGAAATTAATCTTCCTCCACTACCTCATAATCATCCTCATCATCTTCTGTTTCAGGTGTTATTTCTCCGCCTGCTGCTTTGATATCCCTTACTATTTCAACAAGCAGTTTGTTTGCTTCTTTAAGAAGTTCATGAGCTTCATCAATCAATTGTTTTGCCTCATCAACAATCCTCTTGAGGTTTTCCTTGTCTTCTTCAAGATAGGCTGTGTCCATTAAATCCTGTGCCTGCTCATATTTGCTTTTGGCTTGCTCTATTTTTTCGCTGAATTCATTAACCTTTTCATCAATTCCTGCAACATTAATTCCCTGCTCTTCCATATCTGCAAGGGTTGAATCAAGCCTTTCCTCAAGATGTTCGCTTCTTTTTATTATTCCCCATTCTCTTGCATTAACAACACTTGCTGCATGCAGTCTTTCCCTGTTCCTTATCCTTATCCAGAGTTTTGAGACTGTTTTGGCTATTTCTTTTATCTCAGCTTTTGTTTCAGCAGCTTCTGCCTGTGCTATTGCATTCTCAAGCTCTGAAATATAACCATTAATCTCTGAAACTATTTCTTCAGCTCTCTCCTCATCCATTTCTTCAGAAGAGTTAACTTTTTCCTTTATCTTGTTTAGATGCTCAATCATCATGTTTGCACTATTAACAATCATTTCTCTTGAATGATTTTCAGCCCTTTCTCTTAGCTGGATACATTCCTCAGTCTCAGAATCAGTGCATTGCTTGAGCATTTTCTTTTCCTGAAGCAAAAGCCCTTTTGCTTCCTTGTATGAGTTCATTGCCATAAGGTAGTTCTGCTTTGCTTTCATATAGTTATTCTCTGCAATTTTTAGTTTCTCCTGTGCAATCACCCTTTTCTTGAACATAAGGCTCTTGTTTACAAGCTTAAGGCTGAATTTTTCCATTGCCTGAAATGCGCTCTCATTGTCCATTGCAAGTATCCCTTTTTGCTGTGCTCTTGAAAGGCGAAGGAATATATTATTTTGCTCTTCAGACAGTCCTTTCATAAACTGCTCTGCTGACTCTATTTTGCTTGTGATTCTTTGTGTTGTTTTTACTCTCCATTCTTCTGTTTTTGCCGCAATCTGCCCAGGGTTTATGTTTGCAAGCCTTTTTGCAGTAACCTGCTGGACATTTGCTGTTGCTGTGTTTGACTGTTGGCCATTCTCATTGGCAAAAGATGCAGGAATCATGCTAGCCAGCAGCAAAACAATCATTAAAGATATGATCTGTTTTTTCATTTTTGTGCCCCCTATTGATTTTGATAGTATAAAGATAGGTATTTTAATTTATAAACATGCTTTTTTATGCTTTAAAATTTAAATGATGATTAATCTGAAAACCCTTTATTATGCTTCAACACCCTTTAAAACGCCAAAATCTGATTAAGGCAAAAAACACAGAAAGTTTTTTATATTTAGCAAGATAAGTTGTTGTTATGGAAAAAAAGAGGTTTTTGATTTTCCTGCTTTTACTGGTTTCAATAGCTTTAGTTCCATACATTAATGCAGCAGAGATATACGGAACTGTTTATGATATGTCGCTTAATCCTGCAATTGGTTCTGTTATTGAAGTTGATTCAACACCAAGGCAGACCAATATACTGAAAGATGGAACTTACTCATTTATGCTTCCTGTTGGTGAGTATACAATAAAAGCAACCTATGTAAGCAGTTATAATGTTTATTCTGCAGAGGAAAACATAACAATAGTTGATGAAGGCAGATATATAGTTGACCTTATAGTTTTTCCTGACTTGTCAGAGGAGAGCGAGCTGCTTTTATTGAGCGAGGATATAACTCTTGACGAGATTTATGAAGATGAAACAAAGGCTTTTCCATGGCTTTACATTATTCTTATTTTAGTTGTTATAGCTGTAATATTTTTGTTTTTCAAAAAAAGAAAGCCAGTGAAAAAAACAGAAGAAAAAATTCTTGAAGAGGAAATAGACCCAAAGGATAAAATCTATGAATTCATAAAGCAAAAAGGCGGAAGAGTAACCCAAAAAGAAATCAGAAAGAATTTTCCTGTTTCACAGGCCACAATAAGCTTAATCCTGACAGAGCTTGAAAGCAATGGTAAGATAAAAAAGATAAAAAGAGGCAAAGGGAATATAATAATCCTAAAAAATAATTAAATAAGGAAAAAATGTTTTACCACCAAATATTTGGATAAGTTAATTTATAATTTTTTGAAAAATTACAGAGAATTTCAGACTAGCGAGCTAATAAGTTCTTCCAAAGTTTTAGTTCTTTTTATCTCAATTTGATATTCCTTTTTTTCTAAATTTTCAATTTTGTATACTACTTCATGTGCACACATACATTTTGCTCTAACTAGCCCCCTCAAACTAAGTGGTATATCTACATTATATTTTAATATTAAATTATCATTATTAATTTCATAACCCCCTTGTTTTATTGAATCAGCACAGTTAATACTTACATAAACTTTAACTTGTAAAGTAGTATCATCTAACCATTTAGTTTCTTGAATTCCTAAATTTGATTCATTCCAAGGATCAATAGAGTTATCACAAGAATCATAACCAAATTCCAAATTTGGATTAGGAAAATAAATTAAATCCTGAGAAAAAAGTATAGTTAAAGATATTATAACTAAAATAACAATTCCAAAGGGTAAATAGGTTTTTTTCTTCATGCATTAATTTAATGTTTAATAATATATAAAACTATCTATAACTTGAATATAGTTTAAACATTTCTGAATTCTACTAAAGGCTCAATTAATAAGAATCAATAGAATTTGCTTAATTTCTTTAGTGCATTTAATTTATCTTTTTGGCCTAACTTTGACTGCCTTATTGCATTTCTTAAACAAAAAAAAGGAGTTCAGTGTTTCTTACTTTTATTGGAAAGTTTCTTCTTTTTATCTGTTATAAAAAGATAGTTTTGTCTAGTTATTACTGGACGGCCCAACTCTTTTTCAGCATTTTTTCTAGCATTTCCTGCTACTTTTCCACCCCTTTTAGCAACACCTTTGCTTTTAGTAAAAGTTTCTGGCTTTTCTTCTTGTGAAAGTTCTGTTGTCATACGTTCACCAAGCATTGTAAAAATTAACTCTAAATCATTCATATGATCTCTTAAATTAGCTTTTGATTGTTTTGGCAGATTTTTGAATTTTTTGTACCTAGTGGGAGTCATTCCGAATGTTGCTTTAGAAATCTCTGCTGTAAGAATTGCAAAATCTTTTTGTTCTTCAATACCTCTTTCTTTCCATTCATCAGTTAAATTTTGTCTTATGGCTATACCCCTTAATCTTTTATCAATCCAATCTTGGGGATATCCTTTTGCAGAGTAAATTTCTTTCATTCTAGCTTGAGCAAGTTCAGGATTTTCAATTTCATCTATTCGTTCTTTTCCTACTTTTGCAAGCCATCTTTTAAAAGGTTCAGCATTTTTGCTTGGAATTGATTGAATAAGCCGAAAAACATCCCTTGTATTTCCTGAAATAACTTTTCTCTTTTTTCCAGTTTCAGTTAACATTTCTACATGGGGACAATTTGTCCCTAGGTAACTTCCAAGCTCAACGTCTCTTTTACGCAGTTTTTTCAAATAATCAGTAGGATTAACACTATTGGTTAATACCTTGACAATATCAACTAAAGAATAATACCAGTCTTCTTTAAACCAAATTCTTCGTATTTTCTTGCTCTGAAATACAACTAATGCCTTATTGGAATCACTCATTTTTCATAACCTATTAGCCATTAAAGGATCTCCTCTTTAAATTGTGACATACTATAAATCTAAGCATAACTTCTATATAAAAATTCCGATAAAAATTTATTGAAATAGGAAAGGGTATTTAACAGGAGTTTCCCAAATTAGTAAAAATTACTTAGCTTTTTTAGTGCATTTAATTTGTCTTTCTGGCCAAGCTTTGACTGCCTTATTGCGTTCCTTAAAGTTTCTGTTGAGGAGTCCATCAGCTGTTTGTCAACTGGATAAGGTATTCCGTCCTTTCCTCCGTGTGCAAATGAATACTTAACAGGGTCTTCCCAGCTTACCTTATCTCCATAGATTAAGCTTGAGATTAAGGCAAGGCTTCTTACTGTCTTCGGCCCAACACCTTTAATAGCAATCAATTCCTCATAATTCTTTGGCTGTATCTCGTAAGCTTTCTGCAGTGTTTTGATGTTTATGTTTGCCATGTCTGAAATCTCATGGTGGGGCGGCATTGTGAATTCAATTGCATGCCTGTTAAAATTAAAAAGTGTTCTTTGGACAGAGGGAGTAAAATATTTTTCAAGATGTTCTGGATTGTCCTTTATGATATCAACAGATGTTTTTCTTGCATCTCTGCTTTCATTGGCACCCATGTTTAAAACTTTGTCTTCTTTTAAATCACAGCAGACTGCATTCTGCGGATCATCAACAAAGCTTTTAATGCCATCAGAAAGCCAGTGATATCTTCTTGCATAATTATTGAGATTGTTCATGCCCTGCTGGACAACAGACCATTTTCCTTTTTCTGTGAAAAAAAAGCAGTGATGGTAAAGCTGATAATTATCCTGAAGAACAGCAGAATCAACTTTTGCTGACATTTTGCTTGAGTATTTCAGCCTCTCAATCTTTGATGTCGACAAATTTGTGTTTTCAGAAAATTTTTCAATCTCTGCTGGTGTTTTTCTTGAAGTTCTTCCCTTCCCTCCTGCAATAAAAACTCCAAGATTTTGCTTTTTCATGGCTTCTTTTAATGCTCCGCAAGTAACAGTTGTTGTTCCGCTTGAATGCCAGTCATAGCCTATAACACAGCTTAAGGCCTGAAACCAGTATGGGTCTGAAATTCTTTTTATGAACTCATTCTGGCCGTATTCTTCAACAACTGCATTTGTTATTGCAGAAGACATCTCAACCATGCGGCCAAAAAGCCATCTTGGCGCTTTTCCACCATGCAATGGCAGATTGACTATTGCTGTCTGTTTCATAAAAAGAAAAAAGACATTCTTATTTAAATTGCTTATTGCAGGATGTCCAGTGTCCAATGAGAAAATATATAAATAATCAACAATGCTATTAAAATTAATGATTGTTAATAACCTAAGCTCTATATTATTTAAGGTTGGATTCTTAGAAATAAAGTTCTATGGTATTGTTTATGCTCTTGGCTTTATATTAACATACTATTTTTTGAATAAAAATAGAAAAAAGTTAGGGGTAACGAGAGAGCAGGCTGATAATCTTATTATATTTTCAGTGCTAGGTCTAATTGTTGGTGCAAGATTGGCTTATTTCTTATTTCATAATCCTATAATACTTATTGAAGATCCACTTGAACTTTTTAGGATATGGCATGGAGGCATGTCTTTTTTTGGGGGATTAGCTGGTTCCTTTATTGTTGCTTTTTTCTATCTAAGAAGCCAAAACCTAAAATTTTTTTGTTTTGGAGACATTGTAGTAATCCCTGCTACAATAGCTTTAATTTTTGGCAGAATTGCAAATTTTGTTAATAATGAGTTAGTTGGAACTGTTTCTAATGTACCCTGGTGTGTAGTTTTCCCAAAGTTTGATAATTTATGTAGACACCCTTATCAATTATATGCTTCATTTTCACATTTACTATTACTTATAATCTTAATCATAACTGCAACAACAAAAAGGAAAAAGAATTTAAAAAATGGGGTTGTATTCTCAACATTTTTTATATTTTATGGTCTCTTTAGATTAATCACTGATTTTTTTAGAGAAGATCCACATTATGCTTATTTAACAACCTCTCAATACGCTTCTATAATCTTAGTCATTATTGGACTTTGTATACTATTAAAACTGAAGAAGAAAACCAAAAAATAAGATTGTTAGTGTTCCATGATTTCTACTTCGACATTGCATAGCTCTTTGAATTTTATTGCATCTGCTTCTGAGCCAACAACACTTCCAT
>CAYMFI010000032.1:0-6606 GCA_964389855.1 uncultured Methanosarcinales archaeon | reverse complement strand
AAATTAGAAGAAAGTTAAAAGTGTGAACTGATTATCAAATTGAACAATAATTTATCATTACCGAAAAGCTTATATACATAAAAACAAGGCCTTTACCTAATGCATAAACTAAAAAAAAGAGGTTTTATAGATATGGAAACTTTAGTAATAATTCTGATGATAATCGCAATCTTGGTTTTCTTCTTTTATGCAATAGGGGGTGCAGCAAATGTTCTTCCCAAACCGTAAAGGTCTTTCAAGAGAATACCTTATATCAATAATAATCCTTTTAATAACCTTCTTCATTGTTTTTCAGGCAATAAACTTTTTTTTTAGTAAAATTGATGAAAATGCTGCTGAAAAAGTGTGTATGGGAAGTGTGCAAACAAGAATGAATGTTGTTTTAAGAACAAAAATTGCTGGATTCCCAGTCCAGTCAGGACCAATTGTTCCAATAATGTGCAAGACAATAGATAAAAAGAAACTAAAGGGAGATGAAACAGAAGTTAAAAAACAGATTGCAGATCTCACCACACAATGCTGGCATATGTTTCTTAATGGAGAATATGAAAACCTATTCAATAAAATAGACTTACTTTATGGCTCAAACAGGTGTTTTATATGTTATACATTTGGTATTGACAATGAAAAAGTAGAAATAACAGGTGAGGAATTTACTGATTATATGGTTAAGACGCCTTATCCATATATACTTGAAAACCTTAATACTGAAGATAAGGAAGATGAAAAAGAAGAGGAACAAAAAAGCATAACTTACCTTGATTATATACAAAGTTATAAAGGGGATGGTGCTGTTATAATGAATAAGGGTAAGGATTTTGCATTCAACAAAAGTAAAATATATGCAATTGCATTTCTAAGTCCAGATTTAGGGGAGGATGTTCCGTTTATTTCTGGAACAATTGATGCAGGTACTCTTGGAACTTTATGGAATACTTATAGTGCATATACTGATCTATTATGGGGAAGCATCTCAGATAATGAAGCAAAAAAACAGAGCAGGTACCCATTTATAAACAAGATAGTTATTGATGAACTTGATTCAATAAAAGAAAATACTAAATGCACAGTATTTGTTGAGAGCAAATAAGGTATAAAATGAAAATTATTACAAGCAGGAAGGGACTGACAAGGAGCGAGATAGTGCTTTGGATACTTGTTCTTGCTTTTCTTTTATTTTTTTTATTTTTTGTTGGAGGTATAAGGGAAAAAATTTTTTCTAATATTAGTGATTTATTTAATTTCTTGAGGTTTACTTAAAATGCCAACAGAAGCACTCCAGACTATTGGAAAATGGGCACTTGCACTTTTTTTCTTAGGAATTACTATTTACATATTTTATATGGTTCTTTTTCCTAAAGCAGGAGATTCACTTTGGGAAAATATTAAGTCTCCGATAAAATTTGGCCAGGAAAAATTAGAGCCAGGCTATCATGATATACCTCCAAAAATAGTTGAAAATATAGAAAGAATATCAAATGAGATTAGTAATGATACAAATTTTGACAAAGAAACAAACATAAATAAAAAATTAAAGCTTAATTCATTAGGGGAATATAGGTTAGCAATATTAAAAGAATCTGATGGTAAAGCAAGTTTCAGAGTTTATTTTAAAGACCAAATATATCCTTATGATGAGGAAATAGACTATGTTCCATGTGTTGTTAATGCACACCAAAACTTATTTGCTGGCATTAATTATGGAAAAGTCACTTTATCTCAAAAAATACAACCTGCAGATAAAATTACTTTTGTTAATAACAAACATTTCACTTTTGATAACGAAGAAAGAAGTTACGAATTTTATGGTTTAGTAAAAATAAAAAATGAGGAAAGCAATGATAAAACAGAAGGTAAGGAAAGAAAAGAAAACATATGTTTTGTAAGGCTTAATAATGATGGATATGAAAAAGACAAAGATAAAAAATAAGGTGATAGAATGAAAAATAAAAAAGGAATTGAACTTACTCTTAATGTTATTGTTGTTGCAGCAATGGTGCTTATTGTTTTATTTATATCAATAAAGATATACAGGGACAAGATGGGAGAGAACATAGTTAATATAGATGGAGTAATGGTGAACATGAATAAGGATTGTGATGGTGACAAAGTAAACAATATGTTTGATAAGTGTCCGTGTGTACCTGGAGAAAATGAGTATAGCGGCTGTCCGGTAACATTTGAAGATACAGATGATTTACAAAGGGAACAACTTCCATGTATTAAATCTCCATGTGTAAGTTAAAAGAAAGATGAAAAAAAATAAAAAAGCAGTAGTTTCTTTAAAAGTTCTCGTTGGAGTAATATTTTCAGTAACTTTAATTATTCTTACAGTTAATATTTTCTATAAATTTGCCAGACTAAATGATTCAAGCAAAGATTCATTCTATGAGTTAATCAGGATGATAGAAGATGCAAATAAAAACAATGATGAAGCAAAACTAGAGTCAATGAATCTTAGAATGGATAAGGATACCATAATCCTTGGTTTTTCAAAAGAAGAAAAATTAGCCCATATCACAAAGCCGCTGAAATATGGTTGTGAGGAAAATAATGAATGTATATGCTTGCTAAGGGACTTTGACAAGACTAAACTATTTGCAGGGAAAATTTCTGGCAAAGTTATATGTGAAGTTATAGAAAATTTAGAATTTACAAATGTTTTTCCTGAAAATGATCCTTCTCATAAATACAATGGGGGAATATGTATCTCAAGGTCTCCATCTCTTTTATTAGGAATAAGAACATCTGTAGAATCAAACAATAGACAGTTTAGGACAGTATATGCGCATAAATACAATGGAACAGTTGCAGTTTGCGAGTTTCTTAATGAAAAAAAGAATTCCTGCATTCCAGTAGAATATCTAAATGAAGACAAGGCATTTGAGGGAATGAAAAAACTTGCAGAATTCATAGAATCATGCAAAGACAGGGAATTTGTGAATACTGAAAATCCAGAGCCATGCAGCTGCGGCGCATTTGATTTTAGATATTTTATACTAGAAGAATATGATGTTGAGTTCACAGAATCAGATGAAGGAAAGTTAAAACTAATTTTAAAGCATGAAGGCAAAAAAGACCCGATTAAAACACCAATAGAAGTTGATATGCCTCTTTGCACATACCAACCAATGCTAAACCTAAACCAAGATTATTTGCCTAAAGATGAAAGCATAATCTTGAACTATAATCTTCCACCTTATTATACCTTCTATTACAAAGAAGATAGCGAAGATAAAAGAATTGTTTTTGTTAAGAACAGCGATGAGAACATCTGTATTCTAAGGGCTTCAGATAGAGGATACATTGGATTAGATGCAGAATCTCCGGATACAGTAACTTTTGAGAAAACCCTTAAAACAGGAAGGCAAGGGATAACAAGTGGACATCCTGAAATAAACATTTCTGGGTGCGGGTTATTCTACAACAGATGAAGAATAATAGTTGCATTAACAAGATTTACCAAAAAGAATTTAAACTATAAGCATTATAATGCCTTCTATGAAAAAAAGAGGAGATTCTACTGTATTATCCTATCTTGGTGAAATAGTTGCCGCAGCTGTAGTTGCTTTATTGTTGATAAGCACATCGTTTAATTTCGCAGACAGTAAAACTCCCACCAAGGTTTATATTTCAAATGATTTAGCCTTGGTTATGGATTCCCTTTTCTCAAGTCCTGGAAATATAATCATAAATTATACAGAAGATGTATCAAACTATACTATCGAATTTAATGATGATTCTATACTTCTTTATAACATTGATAAGAATCTTGATACAATAAGCAGAAAGTTTGTTGGATATCAAGATTATGCAGTAGACCTTAAATTTACTAAACCAAAAACTATTCAGTTTGCAAGTATTGGTGGCAAGATTATTATTGATGAAAAAATAAATAAAAACATTAACATCCTTTCATGTGATGAAATAAGAGTTGATAAGACTGAAAATTTAAAGGATAAAAAAATCCTTGTTGATCCTGGTTATGAAAGTAACGAGATAGAGCCATCAAAAGAAATGTGCTATATAGCAAATTCTTTTATATTTGAGATTACAAACAATTGGCTTAACCATCCGAACATTCTTTCTACAAGAAACCTTAATGAGTATAGTGAAGATGAGGGAATACTTTCAATAAACTGCAATGATCCATCAAAAAGCGACAAGCCCGCTGATGCAGATGTTGTAATAAGCCTTAGGGCAGGAAAAGGCAAAGACACAACAACAAATAATATCAAGGCATTCATTGTTTCAGGCTCAGACAAAGAAAAAGAGAGCAGAAAATTAGCCTGCTTAATAATAAACTCTATTCTTGAAAATAAAGCTTTTGATGATATCAGAATTACTGGTGCATCTATTGTTCCTGTTGATTTAGAAGCAACTGACAAGGATTTTCCAGAGGGAATAAAAAACAAGATTTTTGTTATGTTAGAAATAGGAAATAGCGAAAGTGATGATGGAAAGGAATTATTAAAAAAAATATCTGAACTTGGTGGTTCAATATCAAATGGGTTTACAGAATATGGAAACTAAAAAAATATCTTTTTCAAAAAAAGGAATGGGCTTTATAGTTGGCAAAAAACCAACTTATTTTATTATAGCGCTCTTTTTTCTTACAATAGTATTCATTGTTTTTGGTTTTACAATACAAGGGATGGCCTCTTCATTTGCTCAACATCCAGATGAAACAGAGATAAGTGTTCTTTTAAGCAGGTTTTTGAATTCTCCTGATTGTTTTGCATACTTTGATGAAGAAACAGGAAGAACTTACATGGGTGTTATTGATTTAGATAAGTTTAATAAAGAAAATCTAGTTAATTGTTATCCTATAGATGATTATGACTTTAGGTCATTCAGATTTTCTTTGGAGAGCGATGATTCAAATCTTAAAATAAAAAGTAATTTCATAGAAACAAAAAACTTTGGAAGCAAAAGAATAACAACAATTTCGCAGCCAATAGTGATATACAATAAAGGAAATTTTTATAGGGGAAACCTACTGATTGATACACAAAAATGAAATACTCAAATTTAATAATGAAGATTGCAAAAAATAAAAAAGGACTTGATCCTGATTTTACTGATACAATAATTGCAATAATAATAGCTGCAATTACTTTCTTTTTTGTATTTATGTATATGGCATTCACAAGCACAGATATAGAGAAAATAGTAATAACCAAAAATGGTAATGTTGAAGATAATTATATTCTTTTAAGTTATTTAAGGAGCCCAATGGAAAAAACCAGTAATACAATATCAGAATATTTTGGCTCATTTGATAGAGAAAGTCTTAAGAAGAAAATATCCAACTATTATGAAGAAAAATGTTTAGAAAAAAGTGAAATAACACTAGAAACCAAGGATATATTTAAAGATATGAATGACTGGATGTTAACTTTTTTAACAGTTGATAAACTTTCAGGAGATGAAGAAATATGTTCCCTTTCTGAGGGAGATAACACTGAAATGCCTATTGCAGCAATAATTCCATCAAATGATCCAACAATAAGTGTAGGATTAAGATTGAGGTACAAGAGTTGATAATATGATTAAAAACAAAAAAGCAGCAATATTCCTTACATTCGTATCTTTCTCACTCATTATTGCATATCTATTTTTCATTACAACTTTTAATTCACATGCTGAATCTCAGCCAAAAGACTTTACAAAACAACTGGAAATATTAGAAACATATCAACAAGGTGAAAAAATATTGCTGTATATAGACCTTTCAGCAAAATACTCTGCTTACAAAACAATTCATAACCTAGCAAAAAATGGAGGCAGTTTTGATGATTTAGGATGTGGTAAAAGCAGTGATTTAATTTTGTGGAATAGCCAAGATAAAGAATGTTTTCCAACAAAAAAATCATTGTACAGAACTTTTTCAAAAGATTTTAACCTAAATTTAGATGAATACCTCAAAAAATATGAGGAACCAAAACTTTTGTTAGACAAGATTATGATACAAAATCAAAAACAAGAAATATCCTTGGATAATTATGACCTTTTATTTAAAGATAAACAGATGATTGGCATTGCAACACAGAACTTAGCTATAAACAAAGAGAACATAAACTATTCAATAAAACCATCTTTTAAAATAAACCTTGATTATGATTTGTTTGGAGACTATGATTATCTTGTTGAAAAAGCAAAAGAAATTATTGATGTTTGTTCAGAAAAACTGGAAAATCTAAATGAAGAAGAAAGTAGTGAAGACACTAAAGATAATGATATTGGTTATAAAGATGAAAATGCAAATCAGGAAGAAATAATTGATTTATGCATTGGAAACTTAATTAATGATGAAGAAAGATTCAAGTGGTCTTTTAAGAAAGAAAATAATTTCTTTATGTTTTCAGTTGAAAGAAATAAAGTATTTCCAGTGTATAATTCAGAAACCAAAAAAATGTCTGAAGTGCCAATTACTTATAAATTTGCACTTTACTTAGGTCAAAGTAATGAAGTTAATCAATGAATTTCTTAATAATCATTTTGCAAAACATAAAACTATTTATAACAGCTCTTGATTTCAACTATTGGTTAAAATGATAAAAATGCCCTATAATGATATTCTGGAAAAAATACAGGAAAAATCAG
>CAYMFI010000031.1:0-6642 GCA_964389855.1 uncultured Methanosarcinales archaeon | reverse complement strand
TTATTGAACATGCTTGTCAATCCAATTGTAATAAATGCAAAAAATACAAAAATTAAGTATTTTTTTTGCTTAAATGAAAAAATCATACCTATTAATGCTAACATAGTTGGTATAATCCCGTATAAGTATGGAAGAAAATATTTTATTTCTACCTTTCCCCAGCCTTCTTTGAATATTAACGATTCTATTATCTGTGCTTTGTTTCTTGAAAATGAGATATAACGCCAAAAATAAATAAATGTAACAGAAATAACTAAAATTATAGTTATTGTAAGTAGAGCTGTCTTAAAATAGGATATTTTATCCTTATTTAACTTTTCTATTGCAAAAATTTCTTTTATCCTAAAATAAAATTTCCTTATGATTCCTGGATTTAATAGGAAATATAAAACGGCAATTGGTATAATGAGTGTTCCGCAAAGAGGGTAAATTATTACTAGGCAAGCGGAAAAGATTATTGAGATAAATAATTTTTTTATATCCCCCTCTGATAATGCTTCTGTAAGCATCAATAAGAAGAGATAAATTAATGGAATACATGCTGTCAATGGTGTAAAAAAGTTTATTCCTAATATATTGACACTGCTTTTTAAGCTTACAAAAAAAAGCATAGCAAAGATTCCCGTCCAGAAATTATTTGTTACCTTATTGACGAGAACAAATAGCATGAAAGCTGATAAGCATGCAAAAAGTGCAGGCAGAAATCCGTAATGCTGTACTGGATCTATGCCTGTCAATAAAAAAAGCTCGGACAGCAGTATATGAAATCCTGGCTCAAGGTTTTCGTGCATTATTGGCTCAGCAAAATAAGGGTTTGTTGAAACAAAACCATTTTTTTCTATTATCTGCACTGATTGGGCAATATGATGATACTCATCAAGATGCATTGGATAGTTATATCCAGAATGAAAACTATGAACTATCATAAAGATAAGTATTAATATTAAAATAACAATGGAAAATTTGAATTTATTTTTTTTCAGAATCATTAAATCTCCCCATTGATTTTAAAGAAAATGTTTCTCTTTTTTTTAACATTCTATTATCTTAAAGTTTATTAAAAACGTTAATTAAACTGGCTTATCTTTTCTTCTTCAATAGCATTTTTTGCACATGTAACATCTAAGTCATCAATTTTGATTTTTGGTATAAATTTTAATTTCTTTACACTGCCATATTTATTGAAGTCATGCTGAATTTCCTTGATTAGGGGATAACCAATCTTTATTGATGATTGCTTTAATTCTATTATATTTGTATCATTTTCTCCAGTAACCCAAACTATAATTTGGTCAACATCATAACTACCACTATTAGCTATTGTGAATTTGACAAAACCCTCTGAGCCAGTGCCACCATAAAATATTTGGGGTATATCATTAATAGTTTCTACTTTTAAGTTCACCTTAGCGCATTTTTCTGTGCTTATTAGCTCTGCACTTGGAGATTCTACACTTTTACCCCAATTCATAACAACTGCACCAAGTGCAACTGCAAATGCTATTAATAAGATTGTTGCAATCAAAGGAGATACACCTTTTTTATTTTTTGTTATTTTACGCATGCTTTTCATAAACAACACCTTTTTATTTAAATCTTTTCCTTTTTATGCATGACTATTATTAAAAAGTAAAGCGGAACAACAACTAATGCTAATATCAAACCTAAAATCAAGAATAGGGTTCTGAGGCCGTATATTTGCGCAGCGTAAGCTCCTAGGGGGATTATAATAAAATATGGAACAATCATCAATAGGCCATATATTGAAAAATATGTTTTTCTTTCTTTTTCTGACATAATATCTACTGTTAAGAGACCATGTGAAACTCCCACAATTGCTGCGCCAATAAAACCAATAAGGGTGCCTATTGAGATAGACAAAAGGTTAGGGTTATAATAATATGTGAGGGGCATGATTGCCATTAATAAAGTGCCAAAAACAAGCATTGGAAATTTTCCATACTCCCTTGCATTATTTCTTGCAATAAATGGCGAAAATAATGATGTCATTATAGCGATTAGAAAAATCACAGCAACATTTGTAAACCCTTTAAAATAACTGTATTTGAATGTTTCATATATATAAATTCCATAGTAAGAACTACCTAATATCTGCACAAAACCAGTGATTATGGTTGCAATAATTAATACCATTATTGTTTTGTTTTTAATAAAAGCAGGGAGATTATCTTTTAAATTATCAAATAATATTCTTAGTTGTGTTAATGGGCTTCTTTTTTCAATGGATTTTATTTGTTTTTCTTTTATGAAAGAAAGGACATAACCTGATATGATTGATGAGATTGCAGCAATCTCAAATGCAATAAAATAACCAAAAATCCTTATTTTAAAGCCAAATAATGAAATTATTGTCCCTACTGCAGGAAATTTGTCCATCAAGAAACCAGCCAATAAGATGCTTATCCCTGTTATCATCAAGCCGTATTGTGCTATGTTCCTTAACAACCTGCTTCTCTCTTTTTTGAGGGTATCCCTGAAAAGTTTCTGGTAGAATTCACCATATGAAACAGCACCTATGCTGCCAATAAGAAGCGCAGCTGCAAATAGTGGCACTGAATGAAAAAATCTTGCCATAGCCATGAATATAAATGAAAAGCCAAATATTACTCCGGTTATACCAATAAATTTTTTGCTTATTTGCCTTACTTTTGAATATTCATCCAGAAAAGAGCTTAAGATAATACTGAGAATTACCCTTAGGCCATTGATGGCACCAACAACAAAATATGATGCTCCTGTATTAAAAAATAGTATATTTATGAACTGCTGGGAGCCAAATCCATAGCTAATCCTGTCAAAAAACTCTTTGAAGAAAATTTTTTTGATTTTTTCTGATTCATTAGCCTTTTTATTATCTTGTGTTTTCTTAGAATAAATACTGATTGCCTTTTCAATATCAGAAGTGAGATGGCTTTTTTCTGCTACTTGAAGTTTTGTTTCATCAGAAAAATTATCTCCATCAACCTTTTTTTTTGCTTTGCTACTAACTTTCATCAATAAAACAGCTTTCTTTTGTATATTTAAAGATTTCGTTTTATAATTAAAATAAAAAAGAATTATACTTTTTTCTTTTCAGGCAAAGGCCTCTTGACAGTTATAGGCAAAATACCTTTCTCAAACTCTAGTTTAGCTATCTCAACAGGATTAAAGTGAATACCCTCAAGGTCCTCTTTGCTAAGCTTTATGAGGAATGGAGCTCCCATTGCAATCTGTAATGCCCTTCCGCTTAGCATCCTTGCTATTTCATACTTTGTGTATTGTATTTCTTCACTGGATTCTTTAGCAGTCATGATTCTCACCTACAAAAACTTTTTCAACTCTTTTGATTTTTCTATTCCTATTCCAACCATCTTGTCAATATCTTCTGCTGTTAGGGGTTTATCTCCGCCTTTCTGCAAAGCACATAAAGTGCCATCTTCTTCAACCTCAACTGTCAGTCTTGAATCAACTTTTTTCTCCTCCTCATTAGTTGGATCCACAATAAAGTGATTGTCAATTTTTATAACAGTGCAGCTGATAGGCAGTTTTTTCAATGGTAATGATTCCTTTGTTTTCTTTTTGTAGTCAATAACAGTTCCATCATATGAAGGGAACTTTGCATCCTTCAAGGCAGCTAAAACTGCGAGTGCAGATGCGTCAAAAAGATTTCCATTATCATTAATTGGGCATATATCAACTGTAATAGACCACACCTTTTCTCCTTTTTTGAGGCACAGCTTTTTTGTGTCAATTGCTTTTGATTCTCTAATCCCACGGTCAACAATTCTTGCAATCTCTATTGATTGTATCCCTGGAGGGCCTGGCTCAAAATCAGGGTTGGATAAAGGCAAAAGCTCTGCATTAATCATCATTGTTCCTTCATCAGGCGTGTCAGAGTATGGTTCCATAATACTCATTTTGACGCCTGCAAGAACTTCTGTATCTCCAATAGTAACTCTTGCAGATCCCTCAGCATTTTCTGAGAATCCTCTTTCAACTGTTATTGGCCTGTATTCATCTAACTTTCTCCCATCAAACCTTATTCCTTTTTCAAGAAAACCTAAAATATGATCTTTTTGTTCTATGCTCATTTTTTTACCTCATACTTATTTTTTAAAGCATCCCTTTGTATCTTATCTATTTTGCTGCATGCTTTTTTTGCCATTTCAACAGCTTTTTTTAAATCTTCCCTTGAAAGGTTTCCATCCATCTGCAATAATGATATCTCGCCTGTTCTTGAGATTACAGCCATTGGTATGTCTGCTACAGTTCCTCCTTCATAGCTTTCCTCACTATAGTCAAGATCAACAACAAGCTTGTCATCAACTCTTCCAATTGAAACTGCTGCCACCATATCACTCATTAGGATTCCTGCATCTGCCAAGGCTATTGATGCTGCGCATATCCCTGCACATCTTGTTCCGGCATCTGTCTGCGGCAATTCAATAAATACATCAATAACTGAATTTGGAAACTTACTAAGGTCTATAACAGGCAATATTGCTTTTTCTGTTACCATTGCTATTTCCTTTGCACGCCTGTTTGCTCCTGGCCTTACCCTATCTCCTACAGATGAGAAAGGCATCATGTTATAGTAACATCTCAATTTTCCCTTTGTTGGATTTTGCAGGAATTTTGGGTGTATCTCCCTGGGACCATAAACAGCAGCATATGCTACAGTCTTTCCCATCTTAAAGTAAGCAGAGCCATCGGCCCTTTTTATAATACCTGCTTTTGCTTCAATAGGCCTTGTTTCATCAAATTTTCTTCCATCATTTCTTTTAGTATAACCCATTTATTCCACCTTTTCAATATTAATTTTTTTGTTGGTTTCTTTCTCTAAAAATGTTTTAATCCTTTCTGTCAGGCCGCTTATATGGGCTTCCTGCTCTATCTTTTTTATTGTCTTAACAACAATAATCTCATTTTCAGGTGAGCCATTAATCCATATAACCCCATTTTGTCCTACAATTATACTGCAATCAGTTGCATTTTTTATCATACTAACCATTGAGCCTTTTTTTCCTATTATCCTGGGAACTTTATGGCAATTAACATTTATGATTCTTCCTCCAATAAGCTTTCTCATCCCAGGGCCTTTCATTGATGCATCAACCAGTCTCTGTGATGTAACCATTACTATATCTGTGATAATATAATCACCAATATTATAATACCTGGTTAAATCTGCATCTCTTCTTATAAAATCCTTGGCTTCCTTAACTGAAAGCACTGCAGAATAAGCAGAGTCTATATCAAGAATCCAGCCACTCATCAATATGTTTGTAACCTTTGCAATGATTGTATCTCCTGTTTTTGGTATGTACTTGCCAGAAACAGAAATTGTTTTTATTACTCTTCCATTGACATTAACTAATCCGAGCCCCGAAGATATTATTTTGTCTTTGTCCCTGAATGTTCCTTCAGCAGGAAGGAAGTCCATTCCTTCTGCAAGTTCTTCACCAGGGGTTACTATTGTTTTGTTTTCTACTAATAATTTTCCCATTTTTTCACCTTGTTGTTTATTTTGTCTTTAATATTTTTGTTTCAATCTCACCATGAGTCATGCTGTTTAATTTGTCAAAGAAATCCTGTTTTAATCCAGCAGGCATTTCAACAATACATTTCCATGAGCCATCATTAAGCCACTCATCTTTAAGAATTTTTGCAAAACTCTTAACTACAGAATACATTTTTGCAGCATGAGTTGCAGGAATTTTTATTTCAATTTCATCAATCTCAAACTTTATTGGCAAAATTACCCTTAGTTTTTTTAGTATTTCATCTATTTGCTTTTCCTGCGGCTTAAACTCATCAATATGTATTTTTGCCTCTTCAAATGCATTCTCTATCCTTGTTATTGGATGTGGCAGGCTTGTTCTAGGGTCAACCCCGTTTGTATGTATAAAATCAATTATTCTCTTTTTCTTTTCATCCCTTAATTTTTGCTTGTATTCCGCTGTTAACTGTATCTCTCCCTCTTTTATTATGATTTTTGCAACTTCCTTGACATCTATTGTGTTAAATAACTGCTGCATTAATTTTTCAGATGCAAGCAATCCATTTTTTGCATCACTAAATATCTTTTCATTTGTGATTACATCTTCTATGGCTATATCTTTTCCCTGCTTGAATGCTATTGCATTATCTGAATTTATGACAACTTCAAAGTTCTCCCCGCCTTTTTTTAATTTTGCAAGATTAATGGAAAATTTTTCCCGGTCATATGTTTGTTGTCCTTGAGCCATTATAATCACCTTTATTTCTTTGATTTAGATTCATTAAAGCTTTTTTCTATCTCAACTTTTGTTATTTTTCTGAATTTTTTTTCATCTGTTTTTATGTAAGCAGCATCTATTCTGCTTGGGTTAAAATCTTTGCCCAAAACATTGCAAAAAGTAGAAACTATAAGCTTAAATGCCTCATCAATAGTTATTGAATTTTTATACTTTTTATGCAATATCTCTTCTATTTCCGGCTCTTTCTCACCAATTGCAGTTGCCTTATACTGAAAGAATATTCCTGTTGGGTCTGTTTCAAAAAGCTTTGGAGTTCCGTTATCAATGCCTGCTACAAGAATTGAAACACCAAAAGGCCTTAGCCCTGCCTGCTGCGTGCATATCTGCTTTAGGTTGCAGATGT
>CAYMFI010000030.1:0-6792 GCA_964389855.1 uncultured Methanosarcinales archaeon | reverse complement strand
CCTTGATAATACAAAACGCGGCCAAAACGGTTTTGGAAGCACAGGACTAAATTAAAAGAGGTTATAACAATGAAGAATGGAATAAAATACAAGACAGCAAAAACAAACACAAAACTAAATGAGTTCATTGATGAAGAAAAAATTGAAAAAATATCTAAAGATAAAAAAGGTTAGGTGTCTAAATGCAGGCATACATTGGCGGGACAGTCCCTTTATCAGCAGTTGGCTGGTCAACCAATGGCTGCATAGCAATATTTTTTTCTGGTTGTGATTTCAAGTGCGGCTATTGCCATAACAAGGAGTTTGTGGGTTTTGATGATGAATTCTTAAAAGACTTAAAAGACATCAAAAAAGAGATATTAGAAAATTCTATTGATTCTGTAATCTTTTCAGGTGGTGAGCCATGCCTTCAAAGGCAGGCATTGTTAGCCCTTGCAAGATTTGCAAAAAAACAGGGTTTAAAAGTTGGTATTGAAACAAATGGCTCAAAACCCAATTCAATAAAATCATTAATCAATGAAAACCTTTTGGATTTTATTGCCTTGGATATGAAGGCTCCGCTTAAAAAAGAGATTTTTGAAAAAGTTACGCAGTCAAAAACATTTTTTAGGGCAACAGAAGATATTATTGAAAGTATAAAGCAAACACTTGGTATATTAAAGGAAAATCAGGATAAAATTCAGATAGAAATCAGGACAACTATTGTTCCAGGGCTTATTTTCAGAAAAGAGGATGTTCTCGAGATAGCTAAAGATATTTATGGGTTAAACTGCAGGTGGGTCTTGCAGCCATTTAAATCTAATAAAGGCACGCTTGATCAAAAGATGAATAATATAAAGTCACCAACAAAAAAATTCTTAGAAGATTTAAAGAAACTATGCCAAAAAAAATACAGCAATCTAAGAATGAACATTAAAGTGCAATGATTCAGTTTTTTTCAAGGAAATCTTCCCATATTTTAATTGCTTCTTTTTCTGTGTCATCAACTGTCTTTGGAAAATTTGTGTCTAAGTAAACAACTTTTGAGCCATGGTTTTCAAACAGGTTTTTTAGCCACTGGCTGTTATACCTCTGCTCAACTCTTCTCTGAAAATTTATTTCCTCAAAAATAGCCTTATTCTGCTTCTGCCTCTGGCTGAGCCTTTGCATAATTGTTTCTGGTGCAACCTGTGATATTATCAACAGGTTTGGAGAATTCTGCAATGCAAGCTTATTGCCAGGTAGTCTCATAATCTCACTTAAAGCAATATTTCCCTGAACAGGCTGATAAACAATAGAACTTATTACCCCTCTTTCCTGAAAAACATATTTTCCCTGTTTTAAGGCAGGGATTATAACCCTATTGTAAAGGATTTCCCTGTCTAAAGAAAATGCATGTGCTGTTGAAGTTATTGAATAATTGCGGTTGTTTTTTCTTACTATCTCCTCTCTTAAAGCACTCCCAATCCAGCAATAGCTCATCTCACTGGAAATAATTGCATCAAAATCATTTATCTCATCTGGCTCTGGAAACCTGTTATTTTCCCTGCAATAATCCCTTAAATTAAACACTTTAATCTGCTGTTGCTCAGCCCATTTTTTCAGGGCATTAACAATGACCCCCTTGCCTGAGCCATCAGGCCCATCAACCATAACAAACCTTTTATGCATATAGGGTTATATAGAAACTGCTTATTTAAATCTTTTGAATTGGTTTGGTAATCACTTAAAAGTAACATTTATATATACAAAGTAAAACTATTTTTTATGAACAAAAATTATTGTTTCAAAAATCAAGATTTAAACTATAATATTGAATACATTGTTAAAGATATTGATGACAATGAATCAAAAATTCTGTTAAAAATAGGTTTTTATAAATGGGTTAATTATCATGTTGGTATGTTATCTCACGAAGATAAATTAGAAAAAGCAAGTGATGTTATTGCTACAGTTTGCTATAATATAAAAAATAATGGTTTTAAAGAGCAAAAATCAAGATACTTAAAAAAAATAATAACAACTTTGATTAAGGCATCTGGAAATAATAAACAAAAGTATGGCTTCAGGAGGACTATAGACAAAATTGTATCAAAAATAGGTGAAGAAAAACTTCTTGAATCAATAAAAAGCAATAATCTTATAATTTATGGAAAGGTATATGAAAAAGTTCCAACTAAATATAAAGAGATTAATAAAACAATAAAAAAGCTAGAAAGAAGGATTCTTAATAGGTATACCTAAATTACCTTGAGGCATCTGCCTGTCTTTCTGCATCAAGCTTCTTTTTGATTGCATTTGATGAATTGCTCAACTGGTAAGCAGCTATTATTTCGTCAGCAAGTGCATTAACAGCTTCTTTCTTTGAGTTAAATGACTTTGCAAAAGCGCCCTGCACCATGTATCTCAATGCAACATCAATCCTTCTTTGTGGTGCACATTCAATTGCTTTTGGATATCTTGCTCCGCCATATTCAATAGTTATTATCTCCTCTCTTGGTGCTGCATTTTCCAGTGCCTTGACAAAGACAGCTATTGGATTTTGCTTCATCCTTTTTTCTATAATACTCAAAGTTTCTTCAACAATTAAACATGCAGTCTGTGCTTTTCCTGTAGAATTGCCTGAACTAATAAAATGTTTTTTTCCTTTGTGTCCCGGTACCATAACTTTGTTGATTAATCTTTCAATAATAAAAACCCTTGACTTATGGAATCTTGAGCCAGCATATCTTGAGCCGGTTTTTGGTATTATTCGTGGCTCTAGATTAATATATCTCTTTAATCCTGGGTCTTGTATAGTTATTCCCTCTACACCCCACCTATTGAACACTTTTATATCTTGCATTTTATATCTGTTCTTTAAAGGGGATTTGTGTTCATATTTAAAGCTTTCTGTGGCAAACATCAAAATAAAGGTAAAAAAGAAAGAAATAAAATATTGTTAAGAGCATTTCTTTGTTATATAACTTGATTTAGGGTTTGTATTAATAATATGCTCATTAGAATACTGGACACTGTTTAGGACAGTCATATTAAATTTCAGCCTGAATAGATAAGTCTTGTTCTCCTTAAGATTAAAATCAGCAACTACTTTGCATTCATCGCATATTTCAAAATATTTGTATTTATCCCACAGACCATCCATCTTATAAACCTCTTTATATTCCTGACTAATATCTTCCTTAACTTCAAACACAATATCTTTTGGAAGAATACTCATGTTAAAATAAACAAAGCCACCATTCCTTCCTTTTATACATGCTGGCTTTACTTCCACTTTAATTATTGAAGTTCCTTCTTCATTGGTTAGGATTGGCTCAAAATTTGTATTTAGTTCTGTATCAGGAATAGTTTCACATTTATCAATGCTGTCCACTACTCTTTTGTCAGGGCAGACATATTTTGTTAAAGTTATTGTTTCTGTCTCTGTTTTTATTTTCTCAGGGCATAAGGAGCAATCCATGATACAATCAGGGCATTTAACACATATGCATTCCTCACATTCAGGGCATTCTGCTGGTTTCCTAAATACAAAAGCAAAAAATAGGATGATGATAATAACCAGAAAAATTAAAGCAAGGAGGTTATTTTTTTTGAATATTCCTTTATTTAGATTATCGATAGTACCTCTTTTCATAAATTAACCACCTCTTTTTTATAGTCAGCAGATATTTCTATAAGTATTTAAATTATCCTTTTCTGGCTTAAAAAATTACTGCTTAAGTGAAGGTATATCCAGCATCTCATCTTTGTTCAGAAGGGATATTCCTGCCTCATTGCCTATGATATCAACCCTTATTATCTTGTCTGGATTTTTTAGGTCTACTTTTTGCCTGTCAACAACATCTGTTAGCTTCATGATAAGCTCTGTTGTGTGGTATTTTTCATAGCATCTTTTTGCTATATCTATCTTCCATTTGTCTTTTTCTTTAATATCTTTAACAATCCCTTTTATTGTTTTCTGCATATCCCCAATAGTTGATTTGCACCAGTTATCAACAGGAACCCAATGGAATGTAATCCTAAATATAGAAGGGTCTTTTTTGCATATTTCAACAAGCTTTTTTACTGTTTTTTTTGGCTCTTTTATTACCATCTGGAATAATCCGTCTACTTTTGACTTCAAGAACTCTGGTTCTGTCTTAAGCTGCTTTAAAACAGCAATTATTTCTTCCTTGGCCAACCCTGCATGGTTTGGGTCATATGTTACAAGAAGGTTTGCTTTTGCCATTAAACCACCCCATAAGCTAATATGTGATTTTTAGTTTATATAGTTTTCGATTTTAAAAGAAATTAACCTTCTATAGTATATTTTTTATAAACTTGTTTTTCAACAGGCTTAACAGACTCTTCTGGCTCAATAACATTAACTAACCATTTATAGCTCACTGTGTCGATGCCGTCTGAAACTATAACCTCAACTAGCTTTGTTCCTGGTATTGTAAACCTTCTCCTATGCACATTATCTCCTGTGTATTTTTCAAAAACACCAAATTTCCATGTATATTTTAGGTTGTTATTATCCAAATCATTGGCAATAACCTTAAAATCAACTATGTTGTTTTTATAGACATTTACCAATGCTTCAGGGCTTGCATTTGTTATTATTGGAGCCCTGTTTTTATCATAAACTCTTATAGTCATGTTTCTTTTTGTATTTATCTCGCCATCACTGGCAATAAAAGTGAGTATAAACTCTTTTTTGTCCTCATCAATAACTGTATCAAAGTCAGGAGTCCATGTGAATGTTTCATTTACTAAAATAGATTTATTTGGTGCATTCTCAACTGAGAAGTTTATATTATCCCCATCTGGATCTGTTGCATAAATCTTGAATTCTATTGATTTATTTTCGTCAACAGCAATGCCACTTATTGGCTTAAGAATTGGCGCCCTATTTGTGTTTTTGATTATTAATGTGATATTTTCTGAATCACTGAGATAACCATCTGATGCCAAAACAGTTGTATAATATGTCCCTGCTTCATTATATCCAATCTTGTATTTTTTCTTGTTTGCAAAGCCAAAGTAATTATATCTCAATATATCCCCATCTGGGTCTTCTGCAACTGGATTAAGGGTTAGTAATTCACCCTCATTTAATGTTATATTTCCTATTTTTTCCAGTATTGGCGCCCTGTTGCTTTCATAAACAGTTATCTTAATGGTTTGTTCTGCTTCAAAATCATTTGATTTTGCAATAAAAGTCACAAAGAAATTTCTCTTTGCTTTGTAAGGGATATGAACCCTTGTTATTATTTTTTCAAACCAGTTCTTTTTTACAACATTAAAGTCTGGTGTCCATTTAAAAGTTTTATTAACAAAACTTGCACTATCCGGCAAATCAACTGTTAAGTAAGTTATTTTGTCTCCATCAGGGTCAATAACTGTAACATTAAAAATCAGCTGCTCAGTTTCATTAACAACAGCATCATTCAATGGGTCAAAAAAAGGAGCTCTATCTTTGTCTTTAACTATTAACAAAACTTTTTGGGTATCTTTTAAAGTGCCGTCAGATGCTGTTACAGTAACTGTATATTCACCAGAATCATTATAATTAGTCTGCCAATTGCCATCCTGATTTAAAGGCTGGCTAAAGTTATAAGTTATATTATCCATATCTTCGTCTATTGCTTCTGGCTTAAGGCTTACAAAATCGCCTTCATTAACTGTTATATTTGTAAATTGTGCATTGACAAAAGCAAGCTGTAATAAGATTATAAGCAAAAAAATTATTTTCTTCATTTTATCATAATAAAAACTTGCTTATATAAAAAGCTTTCTATTATTTAGTATTCAAAAGGAGTAAAAAGAAAAAAATAAAAAATTAGCCTTGTACAATATTTATAATCTTTGGTGGCCTGTTCACATTAGTTACTATTACTGTTACATCCTGGCTTGTTGATTCCTTGCCATCAGATGCTGTCACAGTAACAATATGTGTTCCTGCATCATCATAGTTTGTTGTATAGCTTGCCTTTGTCATCCAGCCAGAGTATTTTATTGTTACTTTATCACCGTCAGGGTCTGTTGCAACTGGCTCAAGGCTTACTGTTTCACCCTCATTTACGGTAATGTCAGCAATTAATTTTAATACTGGCGGTTTGTTTGTGCTCTCAACAACCAATAAAATCTTTTGTGTGTCTGTTAGTTCGCTGTCAGATGCTGTTACAGTTATCTCATAGCTTCCTGCATCCCCTTTTTTTGTCTGCCATCTGCCATTTTTGTCTAATGGCTCACTAAAGGTATATAAAATAGTGTCTACATCAGGGTCTTCGCTTTCAGGCTTTAAAACTACTAGTTCCCCTTCTTTAACTGTTATTTTTGTCAGTTCTACAACTTCTGGTTCAACCTCTTCTACAACCACTGGTTCAACCTCTTCTGGTATTTCTGTTATTAGTCCTTCTTCTGCCCCAGGGCACTCATCCAAGTTGGTAACAACAGAACCATCTGGGCAAACATATTTTGTTTCTGTAAGATTGCATCCGCTTGCTAAAAGCAATAAAAGAACAATCCCCCCAAAAAATATTTCATTTTTCATTTTTCACCTCAAAAAATTGTTATTATTCTAAAATAGAAAACATATATATAAACTTTTCGATAGTCAAGAATACCTTTTAATTTAATATTTGTGTTGGTTTAACTAAAAACCAAAAAATCCTTTTTTCTTTTTTGACTCTTTTTCAAACTCGTTTAGAAGTTCTCTCTGCCTGCTTGTAAGCCTTGTTGGAGTTTCAATTATCACTTTGATGTTCTGCGAGCCAGTGCCATAACCATGAAGGTCTGGGATGCCATTTCCTTTCATCCTGAATA
>CAYMFI010000029.1:0-6795 GCA_964389855.1 uncultured Methanosarcinales archaeon | reverse complement strand
ACAACAAGTTTGTCATATGCTCAAGCACATACCGCATGAGAACAATATCTATTGAGGAAATAAAAAAATATATAACTGAAACCAGAATGTTTATTCAAGAGGCAAATAATATAGTGAGCAGGAATGAAGGAATCTTTAAATAAAGCAGTGGAAGAATTGAAAAGAGTAGAGCATCTTGTGTTTGTAAGTCTTAAATACACGAGAACAGCCGATGTTCTAAAAAGTATAATTCAAAGGACAATAACCACCTTTTCTTTTGGATTTGAAGCTATTTTGATATATGCAAAGGAACAGAAGCTGATAACTGACTTCCCTGAAAACCTTGCCCTTAGATGCAATGTACTAAAGGAAATATTCCCTGACAAAAAGGAATTGCATGAATACATTGATTATTACCTTAAACTGAGAAAAATCATGCGGGCAGAATACACCCAAAGAGAAGAGTATAGAAGGCATGTAACTATGAGTGTGGTTATTGAGGGCGAGCCTATTGACATAACAATGGATTCAGCGAAAGAAGATTTTGAGATGCTACATAGATTTATTAAGTATGTTAATGAGTTTATCTTTGGAAAACCAGAAGAAGAATATTAATTTCTAATAGTAAGATTTATAAATTATATAGGGATAACCTGATTTATGGCGGCAGTAGTGTAGCCTGGTAGCATAAGAGACTGTGGATCTCTTGGCCCGAGTTCAAATCTCGGCTGCCGCCCTTTTAATTTTGTGTTAAAAAAGAGTATCAATATTATTTTCTGAAATTTTAGCTCCATTATCAAGATTCATACCAAAATATTCCACTACCTCTTTATAAGGCGGTTGATTATATTTTAGATCTCCCATACACACTACTTCATAACTTTCTGTTAAACGTTCAAAAATAAAATTTCTCCAAATCGAATGATACTTATAATTAAACCTTTTGAATTCTTTATCTAACCCATTGGATATTGCTTTTAGTGTATCTAAATGTTCTTCTCTAGGCTTATGACTAATAATGTTTGTATCAATGAGATTTCTATACCACCAAGGATTCTTGTTTTCAGATACTCTTAACTTTTGTCCTAGAAATCTTTTATAATCGGGCTCAACAAGTATAACTTTTTGCTTATGCTCTTTTAAATCTTTATACAACTCTCCAGCATGATCCATGAATTTTTCTCTTATATTTTCTGGCCAATAAGATATTGGAATATCAGGACTCCAAAGCCCCCTTTCTATACTAAAATTCAAAAACTGCTGATTTGCTTTTTTCTTTTCGATTTGAAGTGTTGTATTTTTTTTATTTATTTTTGGGAGCTGCTTACTACAATAATAATCCAGTGAACAATTCACCTTGCATAAAAATTCATTCCTCTTTGAACACAACTTTCTTCCGGTTACATATGTTAGAGCATCAAGCAATGTTCCATCAAAAAAATTTTCCTTGCATATTTCAGTATAAATTCTTGAAACCTCTTCTGTTGCTTTGTCCACTCTTAAATTTTTCGTTACTTCAAAAACACCGCACCCTGCAGAAATTCTTAGCAAGTGCCTATCAACCTTTGGAGCAATGTTTTTTGTTTTTTTTACACCATATCTCGAAAGAAAAACAAGATATAAAGAAGCCATTCCTTTTCCATAACCTAAAAAATTTCTTAGATTTTTTACACAACTATCATAATTATTATTTTTTATAGCCTTGAGGGGATTTCCCTCAAATTCTTCAATAAGTTTTTTAGAATTTTCACGAATTGTTCTTAAGAATTCAGGAGGGTTTGCTACATTTACATTTTCCAAGATAGACTTTATCTTAGAATCAAACTCTGAGCTATTTATTTCATTTAATTTAAAAAAATTAGGACTCTTTCGATAAAATTCTCCTAATTGTTTATAATATTTCATTGAATCAATTTGTTTGTCTCCCGGACATGCAAAAAAGAACCATAAAGCTAAATCATTTTCGTTTTGAATTAACTCTGCCAGTTGTTTCTCAGGCAACATTTCCTTTTCAATACCTTGTTGAGAAAAAAGCCCAAATTTCTCTTCATAGGCATTAAGAACACGCTCACATATATGTAATACTCTGGATTTTTTTAATTCCGGTCGCATTAAATCAACACCTTTTTAGCATTACGTAAAGAATGATTGTTATTTTCCTTGATAACTCCTTTATTACCTTCAAGAAAACATGCACTGCACCATGTTTTATCTTCATTGTGATGGCACATCCTTATATTTCCATTATTATTTTCAATAAGTTTTTCCCACTCTTTATTTATTCTTCTTACTGTAAGGTCTTTATTCTTAGCTAAATCATAACCTCCTTCTATTGCTTCTCTTTGGTTTAAGGGTAACATAAGTTGACCCCTATTTGCAAGCCAACTTATACCTGTTATTTCAAGTGCAATTGATTTACTGTTAATCCTTATTGGTAGGAGAGAAACAGGAAGTTTATTTTTTTCTGCAAAATATAATATCTTTTTTTCTCTATCATGAGGTGGATTGGCAGCGTCAATAAGAAGATAAATTATAGAATTGACTTTTTCTTTTTTATACCTTACAGCTTGCTCAAGCCTGAACTCATTGTTGCATCCATTTAAGCAAGCCCCCCTTTCAAACTTATCCCATCCTATACTATAAAGCAGGCTTGATTTAGTTTTTTTTAGTAGTTCTGCAACATCGTAATTAAAATCAAGGAATTTTGTTGGCATTACCACCTTTGTTCCTGTTTCTAAACATGCTTCTAATGTTGTTACAAGTTGATCTAAGGTGTATTTAGAACCAGCTTCTGTTCTCTTTCCAAGTCTCAACACCTCAATTTTTTTTCCGAGTTTATTTTTCTTGTCAAGATGACAATCACCCTCAAGCTCATTTTTCAATTTTTCTTTATCAATTTCTAACATATTTTTTAGGAAAGATCTATGTTTATAATTACTGTAACAGTAGCTGCATTCAGAAAGAAAATCTATAAAACCATACATAAAACCCTTTTTATAAGCACCTTCAGTTTCAACAGGAATAAAACTAGAGACACATCCACTGCTGAAATCAATATTAGCTCCAAGCCTGCACGATGAAACAAATTCCTGCTTTCCCCCCTGCAAAATAAATTTTGGTTTTACAAATTTTACTTTTGTTTCTGGCATTATTTTATCCAAATAAACCTTTTTTGTTTCCTGATTAATTGCCTCTTTTTTGCAAAAATCTTTTATATCTTTTTGTGCAAAGTATAAAATCTCTTTTTCAATTTTGGTACCTTTAATATCAGATATTATTTCATAGCATATACCCTGCTTTTTGTTTATATTTGCTTTATTTAAGATTTCTAACTTATCATCGATTTCATAAGCACTAATTGATCTCTTAAAATTTACATTGTTTGATATGGCACCAACATCATCTCTATTAACTTGAAAGACATCGATACCATGCCTAAAATTTTCAAAACCATAAGAAATATGAGCTATTCTTTTGGCTTCACTGCTTGGAGAAATATTATAAATGTCTGAAAAAGAACCATAAACAGCTATATATGTTCCCTTATTCCCAACGTAAACTGAACCACTAATACCCACTTTATTTCCCCCAATAAAAAATAATCCAATCACTTTATAAACTTTATCCTTTTTACTATTCTTAAATAGATATAGATTATATAAAAACAATTTTTTTAATTAATCTCAAACATTGTTCCTAGTTTATTTATGTAAATTAACTTTAGTTCAAACATCAGCTACCTCAACTTTAATACTCTTTCTCAGAATTTACAAAAAAGGCTTATTTACGCTGATAATATTCTATATATTCTCAATTTTAAATCAAAATGAATTCCCTGACCTTTTTCTACTTGAAAGTTTCTCCCTTCAATTGATTTTGTTTTAAGAATGTAGGTTTTATAAGGAGTTATAAAATCATTATGAGCGCATACAACAATAGAAAAATAATTATCATGTGAGGCAATTATACCATCAATAGTACCAAATGCCTTTTTTAGATACTTCTTTCCATCAAGCCATAGACTCTTTTCTTCATCAAATGATTCTTGTTTCAATTCAAATTTATCTTTTATAATCTTTGCTGTTTGTTCTACTACAGGCTCTGCAGAATACAATAAATAGGGCCCATTTTTTGATTCTTTATAATTAGTTTCTTGCATTTGTTTAGCAATAATATCCTGCATCTGTTTAACAATTTGTTCTATTTTATATTTACCACTGTTATCACAAGATTCAGTTAAATATCCGTTCCCCTTAACACCTGCATCTCTAATTAAAAATAAATTTCTCATATACTTCCTGGATATCTATTTACTTATAAAATTTTCAGTAAGCTTTATATATGACCTATTGTTCCTTTCTATAAAATAGCCCGAGTTCATTACTTATGAGCGCATTTAGGGTTCATGATTTTGTAATTCTTGGCTATTTTATTAGAGTGTTATTATGGTGAACGAAGGATTCAAGCACATTGTAAGGATTGCAAACACAGACTTAAATGGCAATAAAAGTATAGCAGATGCTATGAGAAAAATCAAAGGAATTAATTTTGCATTCTCTAACATGATATGCAGGTTTGTTGGTGTTGACAAAACAAAAAAAACAGGAAACCTGCTTGATTCTGAAATAAAGAAACTTGATGAAGCTGCAAGAAATCCAAAGGAATTTGGCGCTCCTTCATGGATGCTTAACAGAAGAAAGGATTATGACACTGGTGAAGATAAGCATTTATTGTCATCAGACCTTACATTTACTCAGGATAATGATATAAAAATGATGAAAAAGATGAAAAGCTACAAAGGCATGAGGCATGCATTTGGACTTCCAGTCAGAGGTCAGAGAACAAGGTCAAACTTTAGAAGGAACAAGGGAAAGGTTGCTGGAGTACAGAAGAAAAAGGCTGCTAAGGGAGGAAGAGTATAAAAATGGGGGCTCCTAAAAAACAAAGAAAAAAATACTCAACTGTTAAGCATCCATGGCAGAAGGCAAGAATAGAAGAAGAAGCAATACTAGTAAGAGAGTATGGCCTTAAAAACAAGACAGAAATTTATAAAATGAGATCAATTTTAAAGGGATTTGCTGACCAGGCAAAGAATCTTATTACATCAAAAACAAAACAGGCAGAAAAAGAAAGAATAGCCCTGCTTAATAAACTATCAAATTTAGGGTTTATCACAAAAACAGGAAATGTTGATGATATACTTGACTTAAGCATAAATGACATTCTGGACAGAAGATTGCAAACTCTTGTTTATAAAAAAGCAATGGTTCGTTCAATAGGCCAGGCAAGGCAGTTTATTGTCCATGAGCACATTGTTTTAGGCAACAAAATGATAACAATTCCCTCCTATCTTGTTCCAGTTGAAGAGGAAAATCTGATTAGCTTTGTTGTAAATTCTAAACTGTCTGATTCAGACCATCCTGAAAGGGCAATATTAACAAAAAAAACAAAACCAACAAAATCTAGCAAAAAATGAAAGACGAAAATCAACCACAAGATTATAGAAGAAATCCAGAAAAAAAATCATCATCTGGAAAAACAGGCATTGCACATATATACTCCTCATATAATAATACAATAATTCATATTACTGATATAACCGGAACAGAGACAATAGCAAGAACCTCTGGCGGCCAGATGGTAAAGCAAGATAGGCTTGAGAGTTCACCAACAGCAGCCATGATGGCAGCAAAAAAAGCTGCAGAAATTGCAGTTGAAAAAGGAATTAGTATGCTTAATGTTAAGATAAAAGCCCCTGGAGGCCACAATGGTCCCAGCAGTCCTGGACCAGGAGCACAAGCTGCTGTAAGAACATTATCCAGATCAGGAATAAGAATAGGGATTATAGAGGATGTAACTCCTGTTCCTCATGATGGCTGTAGGAAGAAAGGCGGTCGCAGAGGAAGAAGGGTTTAATAAGGTGATTAATAATGAAAATAGAGCTTTTAAAATTAGATAAAAAGCAAGATAAGCTTTCATTTATCCTGAGAAATGCAAACCCTGCATTTGCAAATGCTATAAGGAGGAATGCTATTGAAGAGGTTCCTGTAATGGCAATAGAAGATGTTGAATTCAGAAATAACAGTTCTGTTATTTATGATGAGATAGTGGCCCACAGATTAGGGCTTATCCCTTTAACAACTGACCTTAAATCATATAATCTTCCTGATAAATGTAAATGCAATGGCAAGGGCTGTGCGCAGTGCCAGCTTAAATTGATGCTAAAAGTCACAGGTCAGGGAATTGTTTATTCATCAGATATAACATCAACTGACCCTAAAGTTAAGCCAGCATATCAAAAAATACCTATTGTTAAGCTTCTTAAGGGCCAAAAGCTTGAGTTTGAGGCAACAGCTATTTTAGGCAAGGGAAAAGACCATACAAAGTGGAGTCCAGGGCTTGTCTACTATAAAAATATGCCAATAATTAACATAAATAAACAATGCAAGAATCCAGAAGTTGTTGTAGAACAATGCCCTCAAAATGTTTTTGAAGTTAAAAATAGCGACTTAACATTAAATAAAGATAATTTATTGAAATGCCACTTATGCAATGCCTGTGTGGATATATGCGAGCCAAAGGGGGCAATAACAGTTGAGAATAATAATAAAGATTTCATTTTTTATGTTGAATCATGGGGCCAGCTTGAGCCAAAGGAAATAATAAATGAGGCATTGAAGATAATAAAGGGTACATCTGACGAATTCATTAAGGAGATCAAGAAGACACCAGTCAAAGAAAAGGCATCAAAAAAATAAAACTCACGCGGGGGTGTCAGAGTCTGGTCAAATGAATACGGTTGAGGGCCGTATACCT
>CAYMFI010000028.1:0-6919 GCA_964389855.1 uncultured Methanosarcinales archaeon | reverse complement strand
GAAAATGGGCCCGCGGAGATTTGAACTCCGGACCACTCGATTTCTTTCAATGGCCGCAGAACTGAGGCCAATGTATCAGTCGAGCACTCCACCAGACTAAGCTACGGGCCCAAACCAAAACGCCCCTGACCAGACTCGAACTGGTGACCTTGCGGTTTCATTCCAGGCCTTGTTAAAAAGCATGGTTAACAGCCGCACGCTCTACCTGCTAAGCTACAGAGGCATAAATCCATGGGTTCTAGCCTTATTTATATAGTTTTCGCTGAAAGATATGGAGATTACTCTAAATGTTTTGTGCAGTTAATTAAATGCACAATATGTTTCTTGTCTTCTTTTATTTCAAAAATACTTATTGATGTGTTATGCTGGTTCTCAATTTTATCCATATCTTTAGCAGGCTTATTAAGGATTACACTAATTAGTGCCTTGTTAATCCCATTGTGGCCTACAAAAATCACTGTTTTATCATGATATTTATTATATACATTATCTAATAATTTTTTAACTCTCTTTTGCATACTGGATGCACTCTCAACATCATCTGGACGGTAATCAAAATCAATATATTTGCTGCATTTTCCAGTAAGACTCCCAAGATTAGTTCTCTCTTAACTCCTGAACAAAATTAATTGGTATCTTTTTGTGATATTCTGCAATTTCCCTTGCAGTATCAGCAGCACGAGCCAGGTTACTTGAGTATATTGCATCAATTTTCTCGTCTTTTAATCTCAAGGCTAGCTTTTTTGCCTGTTCAATACCTAATTTAGATAAATGCCCAGGCAGATGGCCCTGCATGATTCCTTTCTGGTTTTCAATTGTCTCGCCGTGCCTTGTTAATATTAATTTCATATTTTTAAGAATAAATCAAACATTAATAAAACTATCTAAGTTGCACTAAAAATATTTAAATATCTGAGCAAACTGTTTTATAATAAGATGAATAAAACAAAAAAAGTGCTTGCTTTTGGAACATTTGATATATTCCACAAGGGCCATGAATTTTACCTAAAGGAAGCAAGAAAGCATAGCAATGTACTTAATGTGGTTGTTGCAAGGGATTCAACAGTTAAACAGATTAAGGGAAAATACCCTTTGAACAATGAACTGAAACGGCTTGCTGTTATAAAAAATTTAAATTATGTTGATAATGCTTTTTTAGGATATGAAGAAGATAAGTACAAAATTATTGAAGAACTAAAACCAGATGTTATCTGTATTGGATATGACCAAAACTCTTTCACTGATAATCTAAAAGCAATATTGAGGAATAGGGGATTAAACATAAAGATTATCAAGTTTGAAAAAGGCTTTAAGCCGAAATTATGTAAAACATCAATATTAAAATCTCTAAAATAAACATTATTCTGTTAATTCTATGTTTAATGACTTTAGAATGTCTGTTACTTTTTTATCAATATCATCTGTTGTGATTTTGCTTATTTCATGCTCAATATTCAGCATTTCCCTGCTTATATTGGAAATGTGCTGCTGCTTTTTTTCTATTTCTTTGTTTAATTCTTCAATCTTTGACCATAGTGTATTTTTTTCAATTTCTATTGAAAGATTTTTAATATTCTCCATTTGCGTTTTAATTTTTGTTTGCATATCCTTTAAAAATCCAGGATTAAGCTCATCCAATATCAACAAGTTCTTTTTTTGGACATTATCCTTAAGGGCAATCTTTCTCTCTTTAATGCTTTTGGCAAGACCTGAAAAGACATTGCTTAATGCTTCAGTTTTAATCATGGCTATTGCTTTAAATGGGTCAAAAACAACCATCTCTACGCTTTTCTCATCAAAAGATATTTTGGCATATTTCCTGAGCGCCCTTGACAATGGAGCAAGCTTGTAATAAATTTCATCAGAAAGCTTATTCTGCTCATCCTTTTCTGTTTTTAGCTTATCATTAAGCTTTGCCAGTTCATTAAACTCTGAAGATTTTTTTATTTTTTTTATTTCGTCTTTTAAAACTAAAATATTTTTTTCCCCTTCATTAAGATTCTTCTCAAGTTCTTTTTTCTGATTCTCTAGCTCTTTTTTCTTTTCTTTTCTGTTTCTTGCCTTGTTAAGCAAATTGAGAATTTCCTGGAATTTATGTGCATCTGATTGTTTTAAGCTGTCCTTGAATTGTTGTATTAAATTGCTAATTTCCTTTATGCCAGAAGCCACTTTATGCGACTCATTTGCGAAAAATTCCTGCAGAACGTAATAAGGTTTTTGAGTTGTTTTGTTGTATTCATCAAGCATTTCACTTATTTTTGAAAGATTATCAATTATAACATCAGAATCAGTTAATGTTTGGACTTCACTTAAAATTTCCTTTATTTTTCCTGTGAAATGCATTGTTTTGTGTATGTAAGCCTTTCTGTTTCCCTCCATTATTGTTATTGCCCGCGGAGGGATGTTTTTATTCTGCAGCTCGGCTTTCTCAAGCTCATCGCATCTTTCCTTTATAGTTTCTGAAATCTCATCAATCCTTCCTGAGAATTCTTTTAAAAGAGAATTTATATTATTATTATCAAGCTGTTTTTTGATGTAGCTCTCCAGCTCGCTTTTCTTCAGCTGTTTTAATTCTTCTTTTGCACCAAATAACCGAGCAAGAAATTTTATCATATTTCCTAAAGAGGAGTTGTTTTATTTATTTCTTTCTATGAGGGCAGTAATGTCTTTTTAGTGGTAACAAAACAAAAAGTTTATAAACCCTTTATTTTTCAATTTAAATATGGTAGATTTAGAACAAGGAGACCCGGATAAATTGAAAGGGAAAGTAATAGCTTATTCTAGGTTCAGAGAGTTAAATAGGAATCACAAAGGGACTATTTTTGAAGATATTCAGGATGAAAACATAGTCTGTATTTATTCTACAATAGACCTCTCTGAGTTCACTAAAAAAAACAAAAATGAGTTTGACACTCCAGAAACAAAAATTAGTGATATTGTTAAGGAAAATGATAAAAGGCTTAAACAAATGCATAATGTTTACCAAGATAAATCATCACAAGAACCAAAAAAGTTCTCAGTTTATTCAATATTACTCGTAGGTAATGCTGAAGGCTTACCAATAGGTTTAGAGGATATTATATTTGCAGGGGAATATTCCGATGTTTTGAGATGTTTTAATGCAGACCAAAGTATGATTAACAGATATATGCTAGAGTTAGAAGAACAAAAAAGCAGAGGGCAAGGCATTTTTTCTTTAAATAAATTAAAAACCAAAAAACTTATTGAAACTTATGAGAGTGTTGATAAAAGCCATATTCAAGAACATATCATAAACAAATACATAATTCCAATGGATAGGGCTGTAAAAAATGGGCTTACAAAAGAGTTTAAAAAAGTACAAGAGGAGTTTGTAACAGAATTTAGTTATGGTTGTGATATCTTTTTAGATGATTTTATGCAAATCCCCTTTTTAATAAAAAAAGGCAAAAAAGAAAGCATTGATTTGGCTAATATTTATCTAAGCAAAATAGTAGCATTAAAGAATGAAAAATATGAAGATATACCTATTCTAATAAAACAAATTGAAGAATTAAATAAAATAAAAAACAAACAAGAAAAATAATAAAGATTAAGCTATATCTTATAGGTAACGCAGATGCCACACAAAACAAATTTAGCAGATTATGTTAATGTTAATGATTTTGGTAGGGGTTTTAATAATACTGCAAGGGATTTCTGTAATAAGTTACATAATGGCTGGGGAGACACTATTACTAAGACTTTAGATAAAAAGTTAAGTAAAGGTATATTAATAGTAGGGACAATACTTACTTTATTATATGCCACATTTTTAGGTATTGGGGATATAAAAGCAAGAGAACTAGAAAAAGAGGCAATAAGAGCAAGGGCAACAAGAAAAGAGTTTTATTGGGGTTATGGAATATACCACCCTAACGGTGCAATATTTAAGCGTTATAATAATCTGTTGGATACCATTCGTATTAGTAATACATTATACATTGATTTTAATCGTGATGGAAATGCTGAAGTAATTATTTCTCCTATTAAGATGTATAATAGCTGGGATGGAAAGACGGATGCTGAAGAACGCATGATGTTCAGGAATGCAAATGAATGTATTAAAGAAATAAAAAAAGAATTAGGTATAAGGTAGAATTTTATTTTTTAATCTTAATTTGATGTTTAAGTTTTTTAAGGAAAATAACTCAAATCTCTTTTATTCCGTCTTTTGTCAAAGCAACAAGCCTTACTCCAAGACCCAGCTTCAGAACAGCAGAAAGGATTGCCATGTGCTCCTTGCCTGTTCCGGAAACAAGATTTAATGCAGCTTCTGTTCCAGTTATTTTATCTTTCAGCTCTTTTTTAATGTCTTCAACAAGCTCTAACAGTGGCTTGTTTGAATCAACAACAATAAGCTCAACTTTTTTTTCTGAACTGAATTTTTCCCTGCCAAACTCATTTGTGATGAGGAATATGTTATCCCAATCGCAGCCAGAGATAATACCTTTAACATGAATCCACGTTCCCTTTCCAGTACTCAGGCATGCTATCAAATCTGTCATAAAGCAAAAGAAAACATAATTCTTTAAATATTTTTGCACAACTTTTTTAAATAAGCTGGTTTTAGCTTATTTTATGTTAATAAGCCCGGGAGAAATAATTGATTTAATTGTAATGACCCTTGCAATTGGATTTATATTCAAGGATATCATAAGGATGCCAAGGTATGTACAGGATCCCATAACTTCGGGTTTTGATATTGAAAACTTTAAGTTTACATGCCTTGTTATTGCTCCAGCAATAGTTTTGCATGAGATGGCCCACAAGTTTGTTGCACTTGGTTTTGGAATAAACGCAACATTCCATGCATCTTACCCAGGCCTATTACTGGGAGTGGTTTTAAGGCTCATCCACTCGCCATTCATAGCTTTTATACCAGGATTTGTTTCTACAATAGGTGGAACACCATTGCAGAATTCAATAATAGCTGTTGCAGGCCCATTGATGAATCTTGCACTATGGCTTGGCTCTTCATTAATACTAAAAAGGGCTGCATCATTAACAAGCAAGCAGAGACTTGCATTAATTATCACAAAACAGATTAATATGTTTTTGTTCATATTCAATATGATTCCTATTCCTCCATTTGATGGGGGCCATTTCATATCTGGCTTAATACAAACATTTTTTTAAAATGGAAAAAGGCTTTGACACAGAAAAATACCTGAAAGAGCAGACAAAGGCAATTCTTGGCAGAGTAAGCAAGTTTGACAAGAAACTCTATCTTGAGTTTGGCGGAAAGCTCTGCTATGACGGGCATGCATCAAGGGTTCTTCCTGGCTATGACAAGGAAACAAAGGTTAGGCTTTTGAAAAATCTGAAAGACATAGAAATTGTATATTGCATAAGCGCAAAGGATATCCAGAACGGAAGGATCAGGAATGATTTTGGCCTTAGGTACGATGACCAGGCTGTCAAGGATATTGAGGATTTAAGGGAGCATGGGCTTGATGTCTCTGCTGTTGTAATAAATCTGTTTGAAGATGAGCCTGCTGCAATAAAGTTCAAGAAAAGGCTTGAAAACATAGGGGCTAGTGTTTACATACATTACATGATAAAGGGCTACACAAACAACTTCAAGCTTGTTGTAAGTGATGAGGGATATGGAAAGCAGGAATATGTAAAAACAGAAAAGCCAATTATTATTGTAACAGGCACCGGCGGCGGAAGCGGGAAGATGAGTTTCTGCCTTTCACAGATATATCATGAGCAGAAAAAAGGGATAAATTCTGGATTTGCCAAATTCGAGACATTCCCTATCTGGGACCTGCCATTGGATCATCCTGTTAATGTTGCATATGAGGCAGCAACAGCTGATCAGGGTGACATAAACATGATTGACCCATTCTACCTGAAAAAATACAGCAAGATAGCAATAAACTATAACAGGGATATAGAGAATTTCAGCATAATGCAGAGGATAATAAACAGCTTTCCCATGAAAAACAGCTTCATAAGCACATATAATTCCCCAACAGAGATGGGTGTTAACAGGATATCAAGCGGAATAACAGATGATGATGTTGTTAGGGAAGCCTCAAAGCAGGAAGTAATAAGAAGGTATTTCTGGTACAGGCAGCAAAGAATTTACGGCATGGTTGACCAAAACACAACAGACAGGGTAAAGGTGCTGATGAGAAAGCTTGATGTGGCTATAAACGATAGAAAAGTAGTAGAGCCAGCAAGAAAGGCTGCATTTGATGCTGCAAAAGAGAAAAAAGGAAACAAAAACATTTACTGCGGGGCTGCAATACAGCTTGATGACAAAAGGATTATTACAGGAAAGAACTCTCCTTTGATGCACGCTGAGTCTGCAGCTATATTAAATGCAATAAAAGAACTGGCAAATGTTCCGGATAATATTGACTTATTATCAAAAGAGGTAATAAACAATATAAGATTCCTGAAAAAAGATATACTCAATAGAGTTTCAGAAAACCTTAATGTTGAAGAAACAATGATAGCTCTTGCAATAAGCTCTGCAACAAATCCAATGGCAGCTCATGCAGTTAAAATGCTTAAAAAATTAAATGGGTGTGAGATGCACACAACCCATGTCCTAAAGAAAGGCGATGAGGGCGGCCTCATAAGGCTTGGCATGAATGTAACCACAGACTCAAACTTTATTCTAAACAACTCTTAATTTACCTTTTTCCAAAACATTTATTAATAAAGGTTTTTTCCTGTGTTTTTATGTCAGAGGAAAATAATAATGAAGGCAGATTTGCTAAAAATAAGCATATTTCCAAGCTTTTAGAGTGGTATGACAAGAATTATAAGAAGCTATTGATTATTCCTATTGTTATTCTTATGCTTTCTATAGGGGTTATATCTTACAAATACTCAACAACAGGTGACTTTATAGATAAGGATATCTCCCTAAAGGGAGGAATTA
>CAYMFI010000027.1:0-7275 GCA_964389855.1 uncultured Methanosarcinales archaeon | reverse complement strand
TCTTTGAATATGAAAGCTGCGGAAAATGCACGCCCTGCAGGGAAGGGACAATGAGGGTTTTAGAACTATTGGAAAAAATTTCACTAAAAAAAGCAGCAAATGAAGATTTGGAGTTGCTGGAAGAGCTTTGCAGGGTTATAAGTGCAACATCTTTGTGTGGATTGGGCCAATCATCAACAAACCATCTAATAACAGCATTAAAATATTTTAGAAATGAATTTACAGACAAGCTAAAATGAAAATCACAATAAACAGCAAAGAGATTGAATGCCAAGATGATAAAACAATACTTGAAGTAGCAAAAGAAAACAATATTGAGATTCCAACCTTATGCTACCAGGAGGGTTTTGAAGCAAGAGCTGTATGCAGGATATGCATGGTTGAGGTGGATAACAGGCTATTGCCTTCATGCTCAACAAAAGCAAAAGATGGCATGGTAATAAACACAGAATCAAAAAAAGTTCTGGAAGCAAGAAAAATTAATACAGAGCTTCTTATGTCAAAGCATATACAATCATGCTTTGTTGAGAGCAAAGAGCATGAGCTATGCAAAATAGCAAAAAACGTCGGGATAAGGCAGGCAAAGTTTGACAGCAATAAGAAGACATATATTGTTGATAAGGGAATAGCAATTGTTACAGACAATAACCAATGCATTCTCTGCGGCAGGTGTGTTCAGGCATGCCAGATGCAGAATGTCAATGCAATAGACTTTGCTTATCGCTCTTATCACACAAAAGTAACTCCTGCCTATGAAAACAAGCTGGATGATTCTGTCTGTGTTAACTGCGGCCAGTGCCTCCTGGCATGCCCTGTTAATGCTATTTATGAAAAAGATGACACTAAAGAGGTTTTAAAGGCATTGAAGGGCAAAAAGCATGTCATTGTGCAGGCAGCCCCTTCTGTAAGGGCTTCCTTGGGAGAGGAGTTTGACCTTCCTGCCGGAACCCTTGTTACTGGGAAAATGGTTTCAAGCCTGAGAAAGCTTGGATTTAAGAAAGTTTTTGACACGCAGTTTGGAGCTGATTTAACCATAACAGAAGAAGCAGCTGAATTAATTGAAAGATTAAAAGAAAATAAAAATCTGCCAATGATTACATCATGCTGCCCGGGATGGATAAAATATATTGAGCATTTCTACCCAGAGCTTTTGAATCATGTTTCAACATGCAAGAGCCCGCATGATATGTTTGGAGCAATTGCAAAAAGCTATTATAAAGACAAATACAAAATAAACAAAAAAGATCTTATTGTTGTCAGCGTAATGCCCTGCACTGCGAAAAAGTTTGAAATACAAAGAAAAGAGATGAAAAAAGAGGTTGATTATGTTCTCACAACAAGAGAGCTTGCAAGATTAATTCAACTTAAAAAAATAAAATTCAATAGTTTAGCTGATGAGGATTTTGATGCAGCATTAGGATTGTCATCAGGTGCTGGAACAATCTTTGGGGCAAGTGGTGGCGTAATGGAAGCTGCTTTAAGAACAGCTTATGAAACAGCAACTGGAAAAAAGCTTGACATGCTTGAATTCAACCAGATAAGGGGAATGTCTGATTTTAAGGAAGGAAGCATAGTAATCAATGGTAAACTAATTAATTTTGCTGTTGTAAATGGATTAGGAAATGCAAAAGAAATTTTAGAGCAGATAAAAAACAAGGAATGCAAATATGAGTTTATTGAAGTCATGGCCTGCCCTGGAGGATGCATTGCAGGGGGAGGCCAGCCAAAGCCAACTAATAAAGAGATTGTTGAGAAAAGAATGCAGGCCCTGTACACTAATGATAAAAACAGTACAATAAGAAGGTCTCATGAAAACCCTGCAATAATCAATCTTTACAAGGAATTCTTGGGGAGGCCTTTGAGTGAGAAAGCTGAGAGACTATTACATACTTCTTACATTAAAAGAGGAACTTAATAAACATTCTTTCAGACTATTACCATTAAATAATAGATACTTTTTTAAAATAATTTAAAATTATACACCGCATGTTGAAAAAAGAAAAGATTCTTGTAATAGGTGGAACTGGTTTTCTTGGAAGCAGAATTGTTGATCATCTTAAAAAAGAGAACTATAAAGTTAGAATATTATCAAGAAATGCAGACCAAATAAAAGAAAAATTGAATTATAAATGTGACATCACAGAAAAAGGGGATACCCTAGAGAAAGCTGTTGAGGAATCTGATGTTGTTATTCATTGTGCTGGTAAGGTAAGCTATAACCCTAAAGAAAGGGATGTTTTACAAAAGTTGCATGTTGATGGAACAAGAAATATTGTTAAGGTATGTTCTGAAAAAGGAAAAAAACTTATTTACACAAGTTCTGCAGCTGTTTTAGGCATTTCAACTAATTTTTCTGGAAACATTGAGGAGCAGTTGCTCCAAATTGAGGATATTAAGCACAACAAGTTTGCTTATTTTACAACAAAGTATCTTGCAGAGGAAATAGTTAAGAACTCAGAGTTAGAAGTAATAATATTAAGGCCTGGTTCACTCATAGGTCCAGGAGAAACGTCAACTTCAAAGATATTTGATTTAGTTAATAAAAGAATAAAACCAATTTTTTTAGGGGGGGCAAGTTTTGTATATGTTGAGGATGTTGCACAGGCATATGTTAATGCACTAAAGAAACTGACAACCACCAAAAGGGAAAATAAAATTGATATATACAACCTTGGAGGGCATAACCTTTCATTTAACAAATTAACAGACGCAATGCAGGATGCAGTTGGAAAAAAATCTAAATTACACTTAAGCCAGCCTATTCTGTTTCTTATCGCTTCTTTTTCTTTTTTTCTTAAACAACCAAAATTTACATGGGAAAACTTTTGCATAACAGATCACATCTTTTATGTTAACTCAAGCAATGCTAAAGAAAAGTTGGATTATAATTTAACCCCCTTAGAAGAAGCATTGGTAAAAACCGCAGAGCAGAGATATAGTACTGTTTACAAAGGAAAAAACTAATCAAAAAGGTTATATACTCTTTTATGTTCTTTTAACTCATGAGGAAATATAAGGAAAAATCTGCAGGCCAAAGGGAAATTGCTCTTGAGAGGATTAAAACCCTTTTTAAAGAGGCAAGAAGTGTTTTTAAGGAAGATAAACTTCTTGCAAACAGGTATATTGAGATTGCAAGAAAAATAGCCATGAAATACAAAGTCAGGATTCCTTCTGACCTTCAAAAGCAGTTCTGCAAGCACTGCTACAGATTCTTAATGCCAAATGTCAACTGCAGGATAAGGCTTCACGACAAAAAAGTTGTTTATTACTGCCTTGAATGCAAGCATTTCATGAGATTTCCCTATACAAAAGAGAAAAAAACAAAGAAATAAGTCCTATTTCTATCTATTTTACTACCTATATGTAACAACAAAATAGAAAGATTTATATAGTAGTTATACTTACTGCAAAATAGTAAATATTGGGTGATTAAATGAAAGAGAATCTAGCAGAAATCGTGGACAAAATCAAGGTAAAAGTAAAGTCTGACCCTAACTTAGAATACATAAAAGAACAATGTAAATATGGGGGTAAAGATGACAACCATAAAACATGATAATAAGGAAATATCCTTTGGTATGTGGGATACATTTAACCTAAATGAAATAGTAGAGGAATTCAATAAAAAGCATAATCTTAATCTAAGATTAGTAAACTAGGGTAATAAAGCAAATGGTTAAAACATATAAAAATATCAAGGAAATTGCATATAGAACTGTATTAGGGGGCTTACTTTTGTTAAATGTAGCTACAACCTCCCTTGCACAGGAAGGAACAATTGAAGAAAAAGTCAACGGAGAAATATCTAACCAGCAAGGCGTTAGTGACCAAATAAAAGAAACAGAAAAATCAGCAGGACAGCCAGAATATTTTGAAAAACTTAGCAATCAAATAAATTCAAATGTTAATAAAGACCTGGAAAACATGCTTGAAATAGGCGGAATTCCGGCTTACAAAGAAATAACAAAAGGGCATGAAATATGCTATCTTGAAGGCTTTGAGTGGGCATTTTTGAAACTTAAGCTTGGAAAAAACATTCCACTAACCCCATTAGCAAGCATAAACTATGGAATAGAACAGGGTTATGAGGAAGTAAGATCCATAATAAACTTTGATTCTGAATTTATGAAAAAGTATATGATTTTTTTTAGAAAAACCATAGAAAAAACAAAAGAAGGAGACACATATGTTTATGTCCCAACAAATATAGAAAATATAAATTCATATATAAAATCTAAGGAGGAATAAAAATGGGAAATGAAAATATAAATGATGTTTTAGCAGGAGTACCAGAACACCTATTAGAAACAGGAGTACCAACAAAAAAACATACACCCCTCAATAAATTATGTGCCCGTGATGAATTTGGTGGTGTTAAGTATTACAATCCAAACACAAGGGAAATGGGTTACATGGGACCTGCTGCAGTACAGGAAATAAAAAAGGCAAAAATACAACCAACTACTGAAACAACTACCTATCTTGTTGGACCTGGTGGTTTTGTCAAGCCTATTAATGTTTTAAATAATCCTGATGAAATAGGGGCTATGCAAGATATTGCAGAAGAATACAGGAATATCATAAGTCCATAAACCAGAATTTATTTTTATTTTTAAGTTATTAATTTTAAGATTTGTTTAAAGCAAAAAATATAAACTTGCAGAATAACAAAATTCAATAACTAAACACATTAAAAATGGCAAATGCAATAAAAGAAGATAAACTTGAAGAAGTGATTTCTGTGCTCTATTACACCAAAAAAGATACCTTTTTTTAAATTATCTAAACTAAAATGGAACATGACCTAAATGATGCTGGAAAGAAGAAATCAGATATAAAAAAGTTGGAAGAAATGGCAAAAGAAAAATGGCTTCCAGATAATTTTCTAAACACTAAACTAGAACAGGATTATACACTTGGCAATTTCCTTGCAGAAACTATTGGGATTATAAACAATCCAAACTTTTCTTTAGAAATAGAAGAATATGAAATTGTAAACAACATAAGGATAGCAAATAGCAAAAAGGAAGATAACCCGCCATATGCTTCAATGAGGTATAGGATGGCTGGTAAAAAATCTCTTGCTATATCTGGAAGATTTAAAGATGAAACACGTTCTAATGTGATTAAAGGCTGTTTTTCATCTGCTAATAAATGTGATGAAATGATAATCAAAAGATTGGCAGAAAAAGGGAAATATGAAATCTCAAAGAAATATGGGGCATCTTCAATAGGTTATAAAATACTTTCAGACAAAACAAAAATTATTCAAGAAATACTTTTTGACTACTTCAAAAAAGAACAAAAAACAGATAACCTGATAAAAAATGTTGATAAGAATGAGATTATTTTTCCTTTCTTAATGAATCATCCATCAGATTGGATTGATATTCTAGATAAATATGCAAAAAAATATGAGGATGTTAATTCCAATGAAATGCAGCAGAGAATATTGACAGAATATGTTTTATGTGAAATGAACTATCTAAAAAAATATAAAAATCAAGAATTACATCTTGATTCTAAAGAAGTGCAGAAAACAATAAAGACAATCAATACAAATTCAAACTTTTTAGAATTAAACCCTAATAAGATAGAGCTTGCAATCAAACATATTTTTCCAGAATATCAAAATAAAAATTAAGAATTATTTAAAACAAAATGGAATATGATTGGGCTAATCCTGAAAAAAAGAAATCAGATATAAAAATTCTTAAGAAAATAGTTAAAGATAAGGGTTTTTCAGATGAAGTTATAAACCCTATTAGCGAATTTCTTGCAGAGAAAATTGAAATGATGGACAGATATTACCCTCCTTATTCAGTACTAAAAAAGGGAATTAAAAGAGTAATAAATCATGCAGGCTATTTCACAGAAAAAAACCCAGAAACTGCGTTAAGCTTGTATAAAAACGCTGGTGGGAACGCTCTTGTCCTAGCTGGAAGACTTAATGATGAAAAACTTGCTAAACAAGCTAAAGAATATTTTTCATCTATTGTTGAACGTTATAAAAAGCTAATTGGAAATTTGAATAAAGAAGATGAAGATAAAAAGTGGAAATATAAATTCCTTTCAAAAGACTATGAATTCCTTTCAGATAATGCCTTTAGACTTAAAGAAATACTAAATGTTTATTTTAAAAAAAGAGAAAGCATAGAAAACTTAATAGATAGTGCTTATAAACCTTTTTTTAGTCTTTCAAAGTCTGAGGATTTTGTTTTGGATAAAATAAATATCCTAAGTGAGCAATTAAGCAAAAATGAGAAGATTAACTACAAGGAATTAAAGGATTTGATTATAGGAATACAGGAAGACTCTAAATGTATAGAATTGGATTCTGGCAAAATAAATCAAGCAATTAAAAAAATCCTAGTAACCAAGCTGACAGGACAGCTGAACAGATTAGAAAACCTTTTATAATTGATTTCTTTTGCTTTCTTTATGGATTATGACTTAGAATTAGAAAAGGTTGTTGAAAAGATTAAAAAGGAAAAGGCCAAGCTTGTTTGTATACAGCTGCCTGATGGTCTCAAGCCAGAAGCAAAGTTTATACAGAATGAGATAGAATCAAAAACAAATGCAAAAGTAATAATCTGGGCAGGCTCCTGCTTTGGAGCATGCGATATCCCTTCAGAAGTTGAAAAGCTTGGCGTCGATTTGTTGATTCAGTTCGGCCACAGCCATTGGCAATAACAATATATTTTTATACTAGCTGCTTTTATAAAAAAATATGCAGCTGTTAAACTACTCCTTAATCTCAATTATATCTTTCTCAGGACTTTTGATTGGCATGATTCTTGCGTTTACAGCCAAAGAGGAGTTAGAGCCAGGAAAAAAATATTTCCTTTTATTGCAGAAACTTACACTGCTGCTTATTCTTATTTTTTTACTGAATTTTCTTGATATAAGCATTTATTTTAGAATAATAATATATATATTATTTATTTTTTTAATGACAATAAACATCAAAAGCCAGGCAATCTATCCAGCTCTTGCAGTTATATTTTTTCTGAGCTCAAAAAATCTTGAGTTATTCATAATGAATTCAATCCTAATCTTTTTTTACGGCTTTCCAACAGGTTCATTATTTGCAAAAAAACTGATTAAAAAGAGAAAATTATTTATTTTTAAGAAAATAATCTTAAACTATTTCTGGTTTATTTTGATTGCTTTTATCTTGAAGCTAATCTTTAACATAAATTTCTAAAAAAGGCTTTCAAGCCATAGTTCAAGACTGTAAAGCAAGGATAAAACCTTTTGAGGAAAGCTAAGTTT